>DAOUGF010000746.1:0-3289 GCA_034429295.1 Chloroflexaceae bacterium | reverse complement strand
TCGCACATCTCCCCGACCGCCAATCTTCTGCCAGCCGAGGCGGATGGCTCTGCCCGTCGATGGGACGGGTACGCCGCCAGCCGTGGGCACAGTACGGCCCTCCGGCTTGGGGTGGTCCGGAGGGGGCAGCGCCCACTCCGGCGGGGTGCAGGGGGCGGAGCCCTCCTGCAAAGGCACGCACCGCACAGGTGCCGCCCACCGCGCAGGCGAAGCCCGCGGGGTGCAGAGGGCAGAGCCCACCTGCATGCGCAGATGTGGTATCCTGAGCAACGTTATGGATACACGCCCCCAGCACAAACCCGAGGTGATGAGCCCGGCCGGCTACTGGCCGCAGCTTCAGGCCGCCATCGAGGCCGGCGCCGACGCCGTCTACTTCGGCCTCAAACACTTCACCGCCCGCGCCAAGGTCGGCTTCACGCTCGCCGAGCTTCCCGAGGTGATGCGCACCCTGCACCAGCGTGGCGTGAAGGGCTATATCACCTTTAACACCCTTGTCTTCGACCACGAGCTGAGAGAGGCCGCCCGCACGGCCGCCGCCATCGCCGAGGCCGGCGCCGACGCATTCATCGTGCAGGATGTGGGCGTGGCCCGGCTGCTCCGCGAGATCGCGCCTGGCGTCGAGGTGCACGGCTCAACCCAGATGTCGATCACCAGCGCGGAGGGGGTGGAGTTGGCCCGCCGCTTCGGCGTGAGCCGCGTGGTGCTCGCCCGCGAGCTCTCGCTCGACGATATTCGCGCCATCCGCGCCACCACCGACGTCGAGCTCGAGATGTTCGTCCACGGCGCGCTCTGCGTCTCCTACTCAGGCCAGTGCTTCTCCTCTGAGGCCTGGGGCGGGCGCAGCGCCAATCGCGGCCAGTGCGCCCAGGCCTGCCGCCTCCCCTACGACTTGATCGTGGACGGCGAGCGCAAGCCCCTTGGCGACGCCCGCTACCTGCTCTCCCCTGGCGACCTCTATGCCCTGCGCGAGATGCCCGCGATCGTCCGGCTCGGCGTCAGCGCACTGAAGATCGAGGGCCGCTACAAGGATGCCGCCTACGTTGCCCTCACCACCGCCGCCTACCGTAAGGCGGTGGACGAGGCTTGGGCCGGCCTGCCCCTCTCGGTTACCCGCGAGGAGGAACTGCGGCTCGAGCAGGTCTACTCCCGCGGCCTCGGCCCCTACTTCGTGAGCGGCACCAACCACCAGGCCGTCGTTCGCGGCCGGGCGCCCCGCCACCGCGGCGTACTGGTTGGCCGCGTGGTCCGCGTGCTCGCGCGCAGCGTGCTGATCGCCCCCGAGCCCTCCGCCGCGGCCGCGCCGATCAAGCCCGGTGACGGCGTAGTCTTCGACGCCGCCGACTGGCGTAGCCCCGAGGAGCCCGAGGAGGGCGGCCGCGTCTATCACGCTCGCCCCACCCGCGACGGCCTCGTCGAGCTAGAGTTCGCCTACGACGCCCTCAACTTGCGCCGTATCCGCCCCGGCGACTTGCTCTGGCGCACCCACGATCCCGACCTGGAGCGGGTCGTGCGCCCCTACACGCAGCCCGCCGCCCCGGTGCGCCGCCAGCCGGTGCATGTCCACGTCGCTGCCCACGAGGGTGCGCCCCTGGAGCTCACCTGGCATCTCACCGAGCATCCCGAGATCGCTGTCACGGTTCGCTCGCCGGAGCCCCTCGGCCCCGCCCAGAACCGTGCCGTGAGCGAGCCGTACCTGCGGGAGCAGCTCGGGCGCCTTGGCGCCACGCCCTATACCCTCGCCGGGCTGACTCTGGAGATGAGCGGCCTCCCCTTCGCCCCGAGCTCCCTGCTGAACGCCCTGCGCCGGGAGGCCACCGACACTCTGGCCGCCCTGCAGGGCCGCCTGCCGACAGGCTCTACAGCCGATCCCATCGTCGCCCTCGAGACCGCGTTGGCCGGGCGGCCAGCCCCGCGCCCGGCCGCGCCTGCCGCGCCGCAACTGCACCTGCTCGTCCGCACCCCGGAGCAACTGGACGCGGCGCTAGCGTTGGAGACCCCGCCCGCCAGCATCACCCTCGACTACCTGGAGCTCTACGGGCTGCGGCCCGCCGTGGAGCGGGTGCGGGCCGCCGGGATCACGGCGCGGGTCGCCAGCCCGAGGGTACTCAAGCCGAACGAGCAGCGGGTGGTGCGCTTCCTCCTCAAGCTGGGGTGTGAGATCGTCGTCCGTTCCTCCGGGCTGCTCGAGGCCTTGCAGGCCGAGGCTCACCCGCCGCTGATCGGCGACTTCAGCCTGAACGCGGCCAACGCCCTCAGCGCCGCCGCCTTCTTCGAACTCGGTCTCGCCCGGCTCACGCCCACCCACGACCTCAACGCCGCCCAGATCGCCGACCTCGCCCGCGAGGTGGGGCCCGGCCTGCTCGAGGTCGTCGCCTACCAGCACCTGCCCGTCTTCCACACCGAGCACTGCGTCTTCTGCCGCTTCCTCTCGACGGGAACCAGCTTCAAGGATTGCGGCCACCCCTGCGAGAAGCACCGGGTCGCGCTGCGCGACACCAATGGCCGCGCCCACCCGGTGATGGCCGACGTCGGCTGCCGCAACACAGTCTTCGGCGCCGAGGCCCAGGAGGCCAGTCACCACCTCGACGCCTGGCGCGAGGCCGGCATCGGCCATTACCGCCTCGAGTTCGTCCACGAGACGGCCGCGGAGGTGGTGCAGATCAGCCGGGCCTTCCAGGCCTACCTGAGCGATGCTATCGGTGCGCCTGAGCTCGCCCGCCGTCTCCAGCGGCTCGCCCCCCAAGGCGTGACCGAGGGCAGCCTCTTTGTCCCGGCGAACTACGATGTCATTCCGTTGATGCAGTAGCCACGCCAGCGGCTGGACAAGACCCTCAAGCCCGAGCAGGTGACGCTGTGGCTGATGCGGCGCAGCTAAAGCTGCCAAGGAAACTGCCTAGCGGAAACGGACCTGATGCCCGCAGGACATGGACCTTCTGCGGATTCCTGGCGGCGTAGCTCATCGGGCGCCTCGCGGGCGGCAGAACCAGGCGCAAGGGTTGAGGTAGCGGCGAAACCGGGCGATCAGGTCACGGCCGAGGAGCGCCGCCCCGGCCCAGAAGCTCACCTCGCCCACAACGACCAGGCCGCCAGCGATGCCGGCCTTGGCCGCTGCGGTTACAGCTAGCAGCGGCACGGCGAGCAAGAGCAAATAGGCCAGGATCGAGACGGCGACCAGCAGGATACCAAGTAGCCGCACGATACCGCCGCTTGATCCACCCGGCGACGACCGATCCGCCTCCTCGCCGCCGAAGTGACGGCGCATCAGCGCCCCGTAGCGACGCATCACCAG
>DAOUGF010000745.1:0-4302 GCA_034429295.1 Chloroflexaceae bacterium | reverse complement strand
CGCGGAAGGGGAAGCGGTTGCGGTCTTCGGCCGGGATGGTCTGGAGCGTTACGCTGCGAAGGTGAGACATGCTGTACCATTGGGCGACACGGCGGCCGGCTCTGGCCCCCCATACAGTCGGCCCCGAGACAAGTGTACCATCTCGGCGGAAGGGAGAGGGCGATGGGAGCGATCGAGCTGGCGGTTCTGCCGGGGCGGCTAGCGGTGTGCCGGCTGGAGCCCGACGTCGCGCCGCCGGAGTGGGCGGTGGGCGGCGCGCTCTGGTCGCTGACGAGAACAGGCGATGAGCTGTCGGTCGTGTGCGAGGAAGGGCTGGCGCCGGAAGGGGTGCGGCGCGAGGCCGGCTGGCGGGCGCTAATGGTAGCGGGGCCGCTGGAGTTCACGCTCACCGGGGTGCTGAGCGCGATCGCCGCCCCGCTGGCTGCCGCCGGGGTGAGCATCTTCGCCGTCTCGACCTTCGACACCGACTATGTGCTGGTGAAGGAGGAGCGGCTGGCCGACGCCGTGGCCGCGCTGCGGGCCGCCGGGCTGACCGTGGCCTGGTAGCTGGCGCTCAAACCGGGCACCTATCGCCCGCTATCGGTCGTACGATGGCCGAGGATGGAGCGCTCAGCGAAAGGGAGGCGACGATGCGCAGCGCGGATCTGCAGCTGATCTGGCGGTACAACACATGGGCGAACGAGAAGATCCTCGCCGCAGCCGCCGGGCTCGGGCCTGAGCAGCTGCGGCAGGAGGTCCACTCGGGCTACGGCACGCTCTTCAGCACCCTGCTCCACATCCTCGACACCGAGTACGGCTGGCGCATGTTCGTCCAGCACAACGAGTGGGCGTCGGAACTCACCGAGCAGGAGATCCCTGATCTTGACGCCCTCGTTGCCCGCTCACGAGAGGAGGCGAGGGCGATGGCGGACTTTATTGGATCGCTCAGCGACGACGATACGACGCGGGTGATACGCTACGACGCCAACGGCACGCCGCGAGAGCGGGTACTCTGGCATCTGCTCTATCATGTGGTGAACCACGGAAGCTACCATCGTGGAGAGTGCGCGACTGCACTCACCGCGCTGGGGCGCTCGCCGGGCGACCTTGACTTCACGATCTTTCTGCGGGAGCAGGGCATCTGACGATGAGCGGGCCACAGTGGAGCGCGCTGCGCCACGACCCCGATCTGCGGCTGGACAGTTTGCAGGCGCACTTCACGCACCACGCCTTCACGCGCCACTGGCACGACTACTATGTGATCGGGCTGGTGGAGGATGGCGCGCAGACCTTCTGGTGCCGCCGGGCCACCCACACAACGCCGCGGGGCGGACTGATCCTGATCAACCCCGGCGAGGCCCACACGGGCGAGCCCGCCGATCGGCGCGGCTTCAGCTACCGGGCGCTCTACCCAACAGCCGAGCATCTGGCGCCGCTGATGGCCGAACTGGGGCGTCCCGGGGAGCTGCCGAACTTCCCACGCCTGCGGGTGGACGACTCGGATCTGGCGGCGGAACTGCGCTGGCTCCACGGCGCGAGTGCGGCCGGCTACCCGGCCATAGCCCGCGAGACAGTCTGGATGCGGCTGCTCACGGGGCTGATCCTGCGCTACGGCGGCGAGCGGCTCACGCTGCCGCGGGTGGGCGCCGAGCCGCTGGCTGTGGCGCGGGCCAGGGCCTTGATCGAGGAGCGCTACGCTGAGCGGCTCACCCTGGCCACGCTGGGAGAGGCGGCGGCCCTGAGCCCCTTCCATCTGGTGCGGGCCTTCCGCCGCGCCTACGGCGTGCCGCCCCACGTCTACCTGGAGAGCGTGCGCATCCGCGAAGCTCAGCGCCTGCTGGCGGCGGGCGTCGCGTTGGCCGAGATCGCCTACGCCGTGGGCTTCAGCAGCCAGAGCCACTTCACCACCCGCTTCCGGCGCGTGCTTGGCGTCACGCCGGGCCAGTACAGGGCCGCGCTGTAGGGTATCGGCGGGGGCCAGGGGTGAAGCGGCAATTCTACGTAGAGCCACGATTATTCTCCGGTAATGGGTCGGCAGGCGCATCCCAAGGGGGCGGCCACGACGGGCCGCCCTTACAGGCCCATACCGAGAGATTTCTGTGGTTCCATAGCGCAAGATCGTGAAAGACAACGGGCCGCATTTGCGCTACGCTGAGCCTGGCGGTGCGCCCCTGCGCCGCCGGATCAGAGATGGAGCAGCGCTATGCGGTTCGATACCAAGATCGCTGTGATCGTGCGGGACGACCTGCCGACCTGGCAGCGTCTGAATATGACGGCCTTCCTCGTGAGCGGGATCGCGGCGAAAATAGATGGCATCGTCGGCGAGCCCTACGAAGACGGCTCGGGGCGGCGCTACCTGCCGATGTTCCGCCAACCGGTGCTGGTGTTCGCCGCGAGCGGCGCCGAGCTGCGGACGGCCTACGAGCGGGCCGTGGCGCGGGAGCTGGCGATGGCCATCTTCACCGATGAGCTGTTCGCCACCAACCACGACGAGGCGAACCGCGCCGCGGTGCGGCCCATCCCGAGCGAGGAGTTGTCGCTGGCCGGGCTAGCCCTCTACGGCCCGCGCAAAGGCGTGGACACCGCGGTGAAGGGGCTGAGGCTGCATCCCTAGTGTCCGTACCGCGACTGCATTCTGGCGCGATACGACGCAACCCCGCTCCCAAGCAGTCTCGCGGCGCATCAGCCACGGGCCGAGGGGAGCTCCAGTAGCCGCGCGGCGAGCTGCTCGATATGGCCCTTCCAAGCCGTGAGCGCGATGGCCTGGGCGTCGGCGAGCTCACGCGGGCCAGTTTGGGTGAGCACGAGACGCGCCCCGTGCCCAGTGCCGGGGGAGAGCTCCCAGCGCACCCGGCCCGCCGGGCGCCCGTCGAGCCGCCACTCGTACTCAAGCAACTCGGGAAGGGCAGCCGCGGTAACGGCGCCGGCAGGGAACTGCGCGACCGTCGCGCCCTCCGGGGGCGCGGCGCCGACGGCGGGCGCGCCCTGGCCAGGGGTCAAGCCCAAGGCGACCCAGACAAGCTCGGCCGGGCGAACCAGCTGGCGCTCGAAGCGCACGCGCCAGCCCTCCGGCGTCGTCTCGGCCGTGCCTTCCGCCAGGCCTAAGACGGCGACATAGCGCTCGTGTAGCTCGTCCATCGGGCCGGACGCAGTAGGCTGCCTGCCGGCGACAATCTCCTCCAAGGCGTCGAGGCAGAGCTGCCAGCCAGAGGCGTAGCTCGCCGCGGCGAAGCGATCGTCGAACGTGTGGGTGAAGATCAGGAGGCAGCCTGCGCCGTCGGGCCGCAACTCGAAGCGGACGAGGTCTTCGCTCTCGCGGCTCATCGCCTCCGGCGCCCGCTCGCTGAAGGCGAAGACTCGCGGGGGATCAAGCTCGACGATCACGGCGTCCATAGTCGTGCCCTCGCCGTCGTCGAAGCGGATCATCCCGCCGACCCGCAGATCGATCGCCGTGGCCTGGAAGGGGTACCACTGGCTCAGCTCGGCGGGCTCTGTGAGCGCACGCCAGACCTTCTCCGGCGGGTGCGCCAGCCGGCGCTCGATCCGCAGCTGCGGGCGGCCGGCCACGGCGTGGAGAGTTGTGCTCATGGGGTTTCCTTTCATTCGACAGCATCGGGGGGCGGCACGTCGGGCATGGCGTCGAGGTGGCGCTCGAGGGCGTCGAGCCGCCGCTCCCAGAGCTCACGGTAGGGCGCTAGCCAGGCGTCGAGGGCGCTGAGCGGCTCAGGGCGCAGCTGGTAGAGGCGGCGTTGGGCCTCGGGGCGCACGACCACTAGCCCGGCCTCCTTGAGGATGCTGAGATGTTTCGAGACCGCGGGTTGGCTGAGCCCGACCGCCGCCACGATCTCGCTCACGGGCCGCTGGCCGCCGCGCAACAGCTCCAGGATGCGCCGCCGGTTGGGCTCGACGAGAACTTCGAACAATGTGTCAGTTGTCGTCATGGTGGTATATTACCATTGAGAAATATATCTGTCAAGTTATATAAGGTGTTTGGATCGCGAATGACGCGAAAACTTCGTCCGCGAAAAACGCGAAACGAAGGCGCGAAGACGCGAAACTGAAGACGCGAAACGAAGGCGCGAAGACGCGTTACGAAGTGGCGCGCAGCGCTTAACTGAAGACGCGAAACGAGCTGGGGACTCAGCGCCCCGCTGTGAGCACCGGCACGACATGCGCCGGGAGTGCGGAGGCGCGGGTGGCCATGCTATACTCGCTCTATGCGACAGCAATCAGGACCATCGCTGCCGCCCCCGCCGCCGCTGCGGGGTGCGGAGCTCGGGACTTTCGCCCACGACACTGTGGTACGGCGGCTGCCGGCGATCG
>DAOUGF010000744.1:0-8621 GCA_034429295.1 Chloroflexaceae bacterium | reverse complement strand
GAAGCACGACGGGCATGGCCCGCTCTCGGCGCAGAGGAGCATGCGCTGCCAGCCGCCTCGCCGGGAAAGGCGTCGGCTTTGGGGGTTTCCAAAGGGGGCGAGGCCCCCTTTGGCGGGGGCGTGGGGGCAAGCGCCCCCACAAAAGCGCCCACCGTGCAGGTGGTAGTGGTATGGGGCGACAGCCCGAGCGGCGGGGGCGTGGGGGCAAGTGTCCCCACAGAGGGGCCCACCGCGCAAGGTGGTAGTAGTACGGGGCAGCGCCCCGAAGCGCCCTCACCGGGCGTGGGGCAGCCGCCTCGCCAAAATCGAAAAGAATCGAAAGCAGTTGACAAGTCTCGAAAGAGAGAGTATAACTGCTCGCAGCCATCACTCTCTCCCCTGCAAAAGCAACCCTGCGACGAGCAGCGAAGCCATGCGCAATAGCCACGGTGTGGGTCAGCTCGCGCCCGAGGTGCGGCGCGACCAGCTCCTCGCGCTGCTGCAGCGCCACGGTCAGCTCACGGTGCGCGCGGCGAGCGAGCAACTCGGCGTCTCCGCTGTGACCATTCGCAGCGATCTGGCGCTGCTGGAGCGAGACGGCAGGCTGCGGCGGGTTTGGGGCGGGGCGACTACGGTGCGGCCGCTGTGGCCCGAGGGCAGCTTCGCGGCGCGGTTGAAGCAGCACCAGGCGGAGAAGGAGCGGATCGCCAGCGCCGCCGCGGCGCTGATCGAGGACGGCGACACGATCATGCTCGACGCCAGCACTACGGCCTACGCCATCGCCCGCCAGATCGCCGCGGGCCGCAACCTGACGGTGATCACCAACGGCATGCATACGGCCCTCGCCCTCGGCGCCTCCCCCACCATCACCACGATCGTCGTCGGCGGCGTGGTGCGGGGCGAGACGGGCTCGCTCGCCGGGACGCTCGCCGAGGAGGTGTTGCAGCGGCTCCACGCCAGCAAAGGCTTCTTCTCCGCCCGCGGCCTCACCGCGTCCAAGGGCCTCACGGAGAGCTCGCTCGCCGAGGGCATGCTCAAGGCCGCGATGATCCGCCAGGTGGATATGGTGATCGCCACCCTCGACAGTAGCAAACTGGGCAGCAACGCCCTCACCAGCTTCTGCCCCGCCACCAGCATCCGGCGCCTGATCACGGCTGGCCCCGAGGCGGAGGCGCGGAGCGCTGAGTTTCGGGATCTGTTTGAGGTGATGGTGGTATAGCCATGACGGCTTCCCAGGCACGGCGCCCAACCCTCGAGATGCGCGGGATCTCGAAGCGCTTCGGCAATACCCAAGCATTGGACGGCGTCGATCTCGCGCTCTACCCTGGCGAGATCCATGCCCTGCTCGGCGAGAACGGCGCCGGCAAGTCCACCCTGATCAAGATCATGACCGGGGTACATCGGCCTGACGCAGGCGAGATCCTGCTCGATGGGAGCCCAATCCATATCGGCAGCACCCTTGAGGCCCAGGCCCACGGCATCGCGGCGATCTACCAAGAGCCGATGATGTACCCGGACCTGAACGTGGCCGAGAATATCTTCATCACCCATCGCGGCCGCGGCCCGTTCGTGCGCTGGGGCAAGATGTTCCGCGAGGCCGAAGCCATCCTCGCCGAGCTCGGTGTCCATCTTGATGTGCGCCAGCCCGCCCGCGGCCTCACCGTGGCCGCCCAGCAGACGGTTGAGATCGCCAAGGCGATCTCGCTCAAGGTGCGGGTGCTGATCATGGACGAGCCCACAGCCGCCCTCTCGGCCCACGAGGTGGCCCAACTCTTCGCCCTCGCCAGGCGCCTGCGGGACCAGGGCGTCGCCGTGCTCTTCATCAGCCACCGCCTCGATGAAGTCTTCTCGATCGCCGACCGCATCACCGTCTTCCGCGACGGTCGCCTGATCTCCTCAGCCCCCCGCGACCAGGTCACACCCGCCGGGGCTATCCGCGACATGGCTGGCCGCGAGGTGGCCCAGCTCTTCCCCCGCAGCCACACCGTGCGCGACGAGGTGCTGGCGAGTGTGCGTGATCTTGGCCGCAAGGGTGTGTTCGAGGGCATCTCCTTCGACCTGCGCCGCGGCGAGGTGCTCGGCGTGGCCGGGCTGGTGGGCGCCAGGCGCACCGACGTGGGCCTCGCTCTCTTCGGCATCGCTCCAGCCGACAAGGGAGAGGTGATCATCGGCGGAGTTGCCCACCGCATCCACTCGCCCAACCAGGCCATGCGCCTCGGCATCGCCTATGTGAGCGAGGACCGCCGGGCGCTCGGCCTGAGCATGCCGATGTCGATCACCGCCAATATCACCCTGCCGGCCCTGTGGCGCTACCTCTCGCCCCTCGGCCTGATCCGCCGGGGCGCCGAGAGTGCCGAGGCCGAACAGTTTCGCAAGCGGCTCGCCATCCGCGCCCCCTCGGTGGATGTCGAGGTCGGCAAACTCTCCGGCGGCAACCAGCAGAAGGTGATGCTCAGCAAGTGGCTCAACACCAAGCCGCAGCTGCTCATCCTCGACGAGCCGACTCGCGGTATCGACGTGGGCGCCAAGGCCGAGGTCCACCAGATGATCGATGATCTTGCCGCCCAGGGCATGGCCATCCTGATGATCTCATCCGACCTGCCCGAGGTGCTGGCGATGAGCGACCGGGTGCTGGTGATGCGCGAGGGCCGCCAGATGGGAATCTTTAGCCGCGAGGAGGCCACCCAGGAGCGGGTGCTGGCCGCAGCGATGGGGCAGGAGGTGGTGACAGGGTGACAGGGTGACACCTATCGGCACCGTCAGGATGTCACCCTGTCACCAAACCCGGGTCGCAAGACGAGGCGAAGCCTCTGCGAAGCGAGGGCGATCACCCTGTCACCCTGTCATCGGAAGGTGCGATGAGCAAGTTCAAACGCTGGATACGACCCGAGCAGATCCGCGAGCTGAGCCTGGTGGTGCTGATCATCGTGGCGCTGCTGATCTTCGGCACGCAGATCGAGAACTTCCTCAGCGCCCGCACCTTCAACCGGGTCGCCTCGAGCGTCGCGATCATCGGCGTGGTGGCCGTGGGGCAAACGCTGGTGGTGCTCACGCGAAACATCGACCTCTCGGTTGGCTCGATCGTCGGCTTCACCGCCTACTTCTTGGGCACTCAGCTCAACGCCACCCCCGAGCTGCATCCCATCCTCGCCGTGCTGCTCGGCTGCGCCGTCGGCGCGCTCATGGGCCTCGTCAACGGCGTGTTGGTGGCTTACGGCCGGGTGCCGGCGATCATCACCACGCTGGGCACGCTGGCGATCTATCGCATGTTCCTGGTGAACTACTCGGGCTCGCGCACCGTCACCACGGATATGGTGCCATCCTGGGTGACGGAGCTGGCCCAGGCGAGTTTCCTCACCATCGGCGACCTCGTCGTGCGGCCGGTGGTGGCCTTGGCCCTGGCCGTGGTGATCGTCTTCCAACTCGTGCTGTTGTTCCTGCCCTTTGGCCGGCGGCTCTACGCGATCGGCTCCAACCCCGAGGCGGCCCGCTTCGCCGGTCTGCCCGCCCGGCGCACGGTGCTACTGGCCTTCGTGCTCAGCGGCGCCCTCAGCGGGCTGGCGGGCTTTATGTTCCTCTCGCGCTTCGGCAACATCACCGTGGTGGCCGCCCAGGGGATGGAGCTGCAGTCGGTGGCGGCCGTGGTGGTGGGTGGCGTGAATACCTTCGGTGGCTCCGGCACGGCCGTTGGCGCCCTGCTCGGCGCCGCGCTGATCGAGTTGCTCGGCCAGGGGCTGATCCGCTGGCTTGGTATCAGCGAGTTCTGGCGCGACGCCATCCTCGGCCTGCTCATCCTGCTGGCCGTGGCCTCCGACGCTGTGATCCTCGGCTGGCTGCGCCGGCTCTGGGAGCCGAAGGCCCTGGGCGCGCACTCGCCCGCCGAGCCCGCCCCGCTGACGGAGGAGCGCAGCCATGGCGACTAGCACACGACGACGGACCACCGACCACCGGCCACCATCGGAAGGTCACCAGCGGTCGTCGGTCGTCGGTCGTCGGTCGTCAACCCCGACGACGGGCCGCAGAAAGGTGGTGCCGCCATGCGCCGCCTGATCAGTTGGGAGGGGCTGTTGCTGGCGCTCCTGCTCGTGGTGATCGCCATCAACAGCACCCTCACACCGGTCTACCTGGGTGTGACCAACCAGGTGAACCTCTTCCAGCTCTCGATCGAGAAGATCATCGTTGCTCTGGCGATGGCCTTCGTGATCATCAATGGCGAGATCGACCTCTCGGTGGCCTCGCTGATGGGCCTGGCCGCCTGCGTGGTGGCCTTCCTCTTCGAGCGGGGCGTGCCGATGCCCCTCGCCGTGCTGATCGCCCTGGCCACGGGGGCGCTGTGCGGGGCGTTCAACGGCTTCTGGGTGGCCTACGTGGGCCTGCCGTCTCTCGCGGTCACACTGGCCGGGCTGATCGGCTTCCGCGGCGCGGCCCGCATCCTCCTTGAGGATCGCTCGATCGGCGGCTTCCCCGAGTGGTTCAACGCGCTGGGCCAGCGCCCGCTCATCGGGCCGCTGCCCTTCGCCCTGATCCTCTTCTTCCTGCTCTACATCGTCGCCCTGGTGGTGCTGCAGTACTCCGGTCTGGGCCGGCTGGTCTATGTGATCGGCGACAATCGCGAGGTGGCCCGCTACTCTGGCGTGCGAGTGCCGCGGGTGAAGCTGGTGCTCTTCATCGTCTCCGGGCTGGTGGCGGCGCTGGCCGGCGTGCTGTTGGCGGCGCGCTTGGGGGCTGTGCGGGGCAACACCGCCGAGGGCTTCGAGCTCGACATCATCACCATGGTGCTGCTCGGCGGCGTGAGCATCTTCGGTGGCACCGGCACCCTGGTGGGCGTGGGGCTCGCCATCCTGCTCATCCTCAACCTGCGCAACGGCATGTCCCTCGTGAACCTCTCCGGCAGTGTGCAGACCGGCGTGGTCGGCATGCTGCTGATCCTCTCGGTGCTGGCGCCGAACCTGGTGCAGGACGTGCGGGCGCTGCTGCAGCGCCGCCGCATCCAGCGACGTGAGAAGGGAAGAGTATGACGTGAGAAGGGAGCAGTAAGAGGAGAGAAGCGTGTGATAAGCCGAGGTGAGTAGGCGGAACGAAGAAGCGAGCGCGCTGGCTGTTCAGACGCTCGCCGCCTACTGCTCACCCTGTAACAGGAGGTTCCGTCCATGGGTAAGCGAAGCTACTGGCTTGCATCGCTCGTCGCACTGTTGGGGCTGCTGCTCGCCGCCTGTGGTGGCGCGCCCGCCGCCCAGCCCACGACCGCGCCCGTCGCCCAGCCAACAGACGCTCCCGCCCCAACCGAAGCCCCCGCCCCCACTGAGGCCCCTGCCCCCACTGAGGCGGCGACCGAGGCTCCCACCGAGGCCCCCGCCGCCACCGAGGCGGCCACCGAAGCTCCCGCCGCCAGCGGGGGAGTGGTGACGCTGGAGCCTGGCCAGGCGGTGCCGATGATCCTCCTGCCGAAGTTCCTCGGTGTGGCCGTGTTCGACCAGGCCCACGAGGGCGCCCAGGAGGCTCACGCTGAGCTCCAGAACCCGGCGACGCTCGAGTTCACCGGTCCCACGCCCGAGAACTCGGTCGCCGGCCAGATCGAGGTGATGACCAACGCCGCCACCCAGCAGGTGGGCGCGGTGATGCTCTCCAACAACGCCGGCGATCAGATCGCGCCCGCCGCCCAGGCCGCCCAGGAGGCCGGCGTGACGGTCGTCACCTGGGACTCGCCCATCCCCTCGGCCCAAGGCGAGAGCCTCTTCGTGGCCCAGGTTGACTTCGACGAGACCGGCGTGGTGATGGCCGATATGGCCCTCTCCATCCTCGGCGAGGAGGGCGGGCAGTTCGCCATCCTCTCGGCCTCCCCCGACGCCGCCAACCAGAACGCCTGGATCGCCGCGATGCAGGAGGCCTTGCAGGATCCGAAGTATGCCAACCTCGAGTTGGTCGATATCGTCTACGGCAACGACCAGTCGGAGGAGAGCTACGACCAGGCGCTGGCTCTGGTGGATAGCTACCCCGACCTGAAGCTGATCATGGCCCCGACCACGGTGGGCATCGCCGCCGCGGCCAAGGCGATGCAGGACGAGGGGCTTTGCGATCAGGTGAAGGTCTCCGGCCTCGGCCTGCCCGCGGAGATGGTGAGCTACACCCTCAACGGCTGCGCGCCCGAGTTCGCCCTCTGGAGCTTCGTGGATCTCGGCTACCTCACCTACTACGTGACCTACGGCCTCGCCACTGGCCAGCTGCAGGGCGTCGAGGGCGAGCAGTTCGAGGCTGGCCGCATGGGCACCTACACGATCGAGAAGGACCCGGCCCGCGAGAATGGCCTCCGCGTGCTGATGGGGCCGTTCACGATCTACAACGCCGAGAACGTGCAGCAGTAGAGTGACAGGGTGACAAGGGGACAAGGGGACACCTATCGGCACGGTCAGGATGTCCCCCTGTCCCCTAGCCCAAGCGAAGCGAGGGCGATCCCCTTGTCGCCGAGCAAGCGTAGCGAGCGAGGAGCAACCCATGCAACGAGTCGCCTTCATCCTCAAGGTGAAGCCTGACAAGATCGAGGAGTATAAACAGCATCACAAGGCGGTCTGGCCGGAGATGCTGGACGCGCTGCGGCGCAACGGCTGGCACAACTACTCACTCTTCATGCGTGATGACGGCCTGCTCTTCGGCTACTTCGAGGCCGAGGAGAGCTTCGCCGCCTCCCTGGCCGGGATGGCGAAGGAGGAGGTGAACGCCCGCTGGCAGGAGTTCATGGCGCCCTACTTCGAGGGCCTCGGCGGCGCCCATGCCGACCAGAGCATGCAGGAACTGGTCGAGGTCTTCCACCTGGACTGAAGCATGCAGATCAGACGGATCGAGGCCTTCCCGCTCCGCTACCCGGAGCCGAACGACGACAACGGCACTCGCTTCATCACCCTGGTTCGCGTCGAGACCGACGACGGGCTGGTGGGCTGGGGCGAGGCGGTGACGATGTGGCCCGAGGCCGGCCGCGCCGTCAAGCTGCTGGTGGAGCAGGGGCTGGCGCCGCTGCTGCGCGGCCGCGATCCCCGCGACACCATCGCGCTCTGGGAAGCGATGCGCGCCCACACCTGGTGGTACGGCGACGGCGGCATCGCCACCTTCGCCATCAGCGCCGTGGACATGGCCCTCTGGGACCTGAAGGGCAAGGCCCACGGCCTGCCGCTCCACGCCCTACTCGGCGGCAAGCTCCGCGACAAGCTCCGCGTCTGTATCAGCACCCACCCGAGCAAGGCCTCGATCGACGAGATGGCCCGCGACTTCGCCGATGTTGTCGCCCAAGGCGTGACTGCGGTGAAGTTCGGCTTCGGCAAGCGCGGCGCGGCTCGCCTCGGCTATGAGCCGGCCCGTGACCTGGCCTTCGTAAAGGCGGTGCGCGAGGCCGTCGGCCCAGCGGTTGACGTGATCGTTGATCTGGGCCAGAATGTGCGCTACGAGCCGATGCAGGCCATCCGCATGGTGCGCGCCTTCGAGCAGCAGCAGATCCGCTGGATCGAGGACCCGCTGCAGCGCTGGGACTGGGAAGGATACCGGCAGCTGCGGGCCGCTATCTCAACGCCGATCGCCACCGGCGAGGAGCTCTGGACGGTCGAGCAGTATCGCCGCCTGATCGAGGCCGGCTTCGCCGACGTGATCCTGGTAGACGCGGGCCGCGCTGAGGGCGTGACGGGCTACTGGAAGGTACAGGAGCTCGCCGCGCTCCACGGGCGCACCGTCAACGCCCACGCCTGGAGCAGCGCCGTGCTGACGGCGGCCAGCGCCCATCTCACCGCCGTCGCGCCCCGCTACGCGATCTTCGAGCTGAAGGCGCTGCCCAACCCGATGCAGCACGAGCTGGTCCGCAACCCACTCGACCATCAGGACGGTTGGCTCACCGTGCCCGACGGGCCGGGCCTCGGCGTGGAAGTGGACGAGGCGGTGGTGCAGAAGTATCTCGACCGTGACTAGTGGCCTGACACGAAGAGGCAACGGCGTACGGGCGCCCCGTGGTGGGCGCCCACGATGGGGCGCCTCAAGGCTCCATAGGATCAGCATGCCAACCCACTAGCCCGTATCACCGGGATTTGCCATGACAGAGCAGACAGCCGAGGTTGTGATCTGCGGCGCGGGCGTGATCGGGGCGGCCGTGGCCTACGAGTTGGCCGCGCGGCGCGGCGTGCGCGACGTGGTGTTGGTGGAGCAGGGCGAGCCGCTCTCGCTCACCAGCGACAAGTCCACCGAGGCCTACCGCAACTGGTGGCCCGGGCCGGACGATGCCATGGTGCGCTTCATGAACCGCAGCATCGACCTGCTGGAGGAGGTGGCCCGCGCCAGCGACAACGGGATCATGCTCAACCGGCGCGGCTATCTCTACGCCACCGGCGACCCGGCGCGCCTGCCTGCCCTCCGCGCCGAGGCCGAGGCGATCTCCGCCTTGGGCGCCGGCGAGCTGCGGATCCACGACGGTGAGGAGCGCGGGTATATCCCGTCGCCGGCCCACGGCTGGGAGGGCGCGCCAGAGGGCGCCGACCTCTTCCTCGACCCTGCGCTGATCCGGCGGCGCTTCCCTTACCTGGGCGAGGGCGTGGTGGGTGTGCTCCACGCCCGCAGGGCTGGCTGGTTCAGCGGCTGGCAGCTCGGGATGTGGCTGCTGGAGCAGGCCC
>DAOUGF010000743.1:0-20604 GCA_034429295.1 Chloroflexaceae bacterium | reverse complement strand
TGTTGGCCGGCGCCTGCATCGTCGCCTGCATCAGCCTGATCGACGACCTGCGGGATCTGCCGCCCCTGCCGCGGCTCGCGGTCCATATTGTGGCCGCCCTGGTAGCGGTGGGGCCCTATCTCTGGGACCAGCGGCTCTATCCTGATGTGATGGGCGCGCCGACCGAGGCCCGCGGGATCATCCTCACCGCCTTTAACTTCCCCTTTGTCGAGCAGATCCATCTCCACGAGATGAGCCCCTGGCTCGCGATCGGCGCCACGGTCTTCTGGATCGTCGGCATGCAGAACATGGTCAACTGGGCCGATGGGCTCGACGGGCTGGCGGCCGGGGTGACGCTGATCGCCGCGACTATCCTGGCGCTCCACACGCTGAGCCTGGAGCCGCCGCAGTACACCGTGGCCCTGCTGCCCCTGACGCTGGCTGGCGCGTGCGCCGGGTTTCTGCCCTTCAACTTCCACCCGGCGCGAACCTTTATGGGCGACGTGGGAGCGATGACGATCGGCTATATCCTGGGTGTCAGTGCGATCATCGGCGGCGCGAAGCTGGCCACGGCCCTGCTGGTGATGGGCGTGCCGCTGATCGACATGGCCTGGCTGATCGTGTCGCGGACGCTGCAGGGGCGCTCGGCCGCCCGCTCCGGGCGGGACCATCTGCACCACCGGCTGCTCGACATGGGTCTCACCCAGCGGCAGGTGGTGGGCATCTACTACGGCCTGAGCGTGCTCTTCGGCGCGGTGGGACTCCTCGACGTGCCGCCGATCGCGAAGCTCGCCGCCCTGATTGCCCTCGGCGCGATCGTGGTGGGCCTGCTGCTCTACGCCGGCCTGAGCAAGCGTGGCGTCGCAGGGCAAGAGGTGTAGCGGAGCGCGGCAGCTACAACTTCGTCTCGCCCTTGAGAAAGCGCAGGGCCGTCTCCGCGAGGATGGCGGCGCCGACTGGCAGGCAGCGCTCATCGATGTCGAAGATGGGCGTATGGTGGCCCCGTGCGGTGCCGTCGCCGATCGCGGCGCCGAGCATGAGCATGGCCCCGGGGGCCTGCTGGGCCATGTAGGCGAAGTCCTCGGCGCCAAGGCCGGCCGGCGAGCGATCGAAGCAATCGTCGCCGAGGAAGCGGCCAGCGCTCTGCTCCATCCAGCCAGCGACGCGGGTATCGTTCCAGCCGGCGGGGTAGCCCCGCTCGATCCGCAGGCGGTAGTCGCCGCCGTAGGCGCGGGCCACGGCGAACGCCTTCTCCACCTCCGTCACCAGGAGTTCACGCACGGCCGGGCTGTAGCTGCGCAGGGTACCGTGGAGCTCCACCGCATTAGGGATCACATTTGTGGCCTCGCCGCCGCGCACCACGCCTACGCTGAGGATGCCGGGCTCGGCTGGGTCGATGCGGCGGGAGCGGATGCCGTGGAGGGCGGTGAGGACCGGAATGAGCATAAAGATCGGGTCGGTGCCGTCGTGGGGCGAGGCGCCGTGGCCGCCCGTGCCGAGGATCGTGCCGAAGAAGTCGTCGACCGCAGCCGAAGTCCAGCCGTGGTGCACCGTGACCTTGCCGAAGGGGAGCATGGAGTCGACGTGGATGGCGATCACGGCATCCACGCCCTCCATCACGCCCTCCTCGACCATGCGCAGGCCGCCGGACTTGCCCTCGTCGTCCCAAGCTTCCTCGGAGGGCTGGAAGAGGAAGCGCACCCGACCCCGCAGTTCCTCGGCGGCGAAGCGCTCGCGGAGCAGGTGGGCGGCTCCAAGCAGCATGGCGGTGTGGGCGTCGTGCCCGCAGGCGTGCATCACGCCGGAGTTGGTGGAGGCGTACTCGGCGCCGGTGGCCTCGAGGATGGGGAGGGCGTCCATATCGGCGCGGATGGCGATCGTGGGGCCGTCGCCGCTGCCGAGCTCGCCGACCACGCCAGTCTTCGCAACGCCGGTGCGCACGGCGATGCCGCCAATCTCTTGGAGCGTCTCGGCCACTAGAGCGGCGGTGCGATATTCCTGGAAACTGAGCTCAGGATGGGCGTGGATATCACGGCGGAGGCGCACGAGCTCGGGTGCAAGGGCCTTGGCTCGCTCGAGCATGGGGAGCTCCTCTTGGTGTTAGGGGCGGGTGTGACGGCTAGTATACCATTGGTGGCTGGATGCGCCGTGGTATAATGCGCCGCAGAGAGCGGCTAAACAGAGGAGGAGCTGGATGGAGCGGCGCGTCGTTGTGACGGGGATGGGCGCGATCACACCGCTGGGGCTGAGCGTGCCCGAGCTGTGGCAGGGCATCGTGGAGGCGCGCAGCGGTGTGGGGCCGATCACCCTCTTCGACGCCACCGGCTTCGATACCCGCTTCGCCGCCGAGGTGAAGGGCTTCGATCCGACCCAGTATATGGAGCGTAAAGAGGCCCGGCGCACCGACCGTTTCGTCCAGATGGCCGTGGCCGCCACCCAGGAGGCTCTGCGCACCTCGGAGCTGCAGATCACCGAGGAGAACCGCGACGAGATCGGCGTCTTTATCGCCAGCGGCATCGGCGGGATCGCCACGCTCAGCGAGCAGCTCGATGTGCTGCGCTCCCGCGGGCCAGGCCGCATCTCGCCCTTCCTGATCCCGGCGATGATCACCAACCTGGCGGCCGGCCAGGTTTCGATCAGCACCGGCGCCCGCGGACCGAGCTACTGCATCACCTCGGCCTGCGCGAGTTCGGCCCACGCGCTCGGCGAGGCCGCCGAGACGATCCGCCGCGGCTGGGTGAAGGCGATCATCGTGGGCGGGAGCGAGGCGAGCATCACCCCGATCGGCGTGGCGGGCTTCAATGCCATGCGGGCGCTCTCCACGCGCAACGAGGGCTGCGAGACGGCCTCGCGTCCTTTTGATGCCGAGCGAGACGGCTTCGTGATGGGCGAGGGCGCCGCGACACTTATCCTCGAGGATCTGGAGCACGCCAAGGCCCGCGGGGCGCACATTCTCGCCGAGGTTGTGGGCTACGGCGCCACCTCCGACGCCTACCACATCAGTAATCTCTCCGAGGATGGCGAGGGCGTGGCCCGAGCCATCCGCTTGGCGCTCAAGCGCGGCGGTCTGCGGCCCGAGGATGTGGACTATATCAACGCCCACGCCACGAGCACGCCGGCGGGCGACCCCGTGGAGACGGCGGCGATCAAAGAGGTGTTCGGCGGCCGCGAGGGCGCCCCGCCTGTGAGCGCCAGCAAGTCGCAGTTCGGCCACCTGCTCGGCGCGGCCGGCGCTGTGGAGGCGATCGTCACCGTACTGGCGATCCAGCACAACCTGCTGCCGCCGACGATCAACCTCACCACGCCCGACCCCGCCTGCGACCTGGACTATGTGCCGAACGCACCTCGCCCCGCTCAGGTGAACGTAGCGCTGAGCAACTCCTTCGGCTTCGGCGGCCACAACGTCTGCCTGGCGCTCCGGCGCTACGCAGCGTAGTGCAAAATGCAACATGCAGCGCTGCGGGAATAGTTGTGCATGTTGCATATTCCATGTTGCATTATCATGCCCAGCCGGCTCGAAGAACTGATCGGGGTGACCTTCGAGGATGAGCGCCTGCTCCAGAGCGCCTTCGTCCACCGCTCCTTCATGCATGAGCGGCCGGAGCAGGCGCCGGGCCTGACCTCCAACGAGCGGCTGGAGTTCCTGGGCGACGCGGTGCTGAACTTTATCGCGGCGTCGTGGCTCTACGAGCGCTACCCGGATCTGAGCGAAGGGGAGCTCACCAGCCTGCGGGCCGCTCTGGTGAAGACGAGCACTTTGGCGGCCTTCGCCCGCAGCCTCGATCTCGGGCGCCATATCAGGATCAGCCGCGGCGAGGACACGCCGGCGGCGCGAAGCCGGCCGTCGCTGCTCGCCGATGTGTTCGAGGCGGTGATCGGGGCGATTTACCTCGACCAAGGGCTGGAGGCGGTCAAGGCCTTTGTGCTCCCCTTCTTTGAGCAGCAGATCAGTGCCATCGAGGCCGGCACAGCCGAGATCGACTACCGCACCAGGCTCCAGGAGACGACTCAAGCCCGCTTCAATCTCACGCCCGCCTACCGCACCGTTGAGATGAGCGGCCCCGACCATCAGCGGGAGTTCACTCTGGAGGTGCTCGTCGGCCCGCGCCGCCTCGGCGTGGGCACCGGCCCCAGCAAGCAGGCGGCGGCCCAGGCCGCGGCGCGAGCCGCGCTGGAGTTGCTGCGCAGCGAGGGCGCACTCTGATGGCCACGCTGCTGATTACCGGCGGGACCGGCTACCTCGGCGGCGAGCTTGTGCGCCAGGCCCGTACCGCCGGCCACGCCGTAACGGCCACCTACTTCAGCCAGAGCCCGCCATCTGTTGAGGGTGTGGCCTGGGAGCGCCTCGACATCCGCGACGACCAGGCCGTGGCCGCGCTGCTGGAACGCCTGCGGCCGCAGGCGGTCGTCCACACCGCCTTCCGCCAGAGTGGCCCCGAGCTGATGGCCGTCACTGCCGAGGGGGCCGGCAACGTGGCGCGTGCCAGTGCCGCCGTGGGCGCCCGGCTGATCCACATCTCGAGCGATGTGATCTTCGATGGCGAGCGGGAGGCCGCCTATGACGAGGCCGACCCGCCCGCGCCGATCACGCCGTACGGCGAGGCAAAGGCTCGCGCGGAGGCCTTGGTGGCCGCGGCCCACCCCGGCGCCGCGATCGTGCGCACCTCGCTGATCTACGGCTTCGAGCCGATCGATAAGACCACGCAGTTCGCTCTCGATGTGGCGGCTGGCCGGCGCGACGAGCTGCTGTATGATGATGAGTACCGCTGCCCGATCTTCGTGGGCGACCTGGCGGCTGCGCTGCTGGAGCTCGTCGCTCTGCCCTACGCCGGCGTGCTGAACATCGCTGGCGCGGAGCGGCTGAGCCGCTACGAGCTCGGCCAACTGCTGGTGGCGGCCTGGGGGCACGATCCGGCGACCCTGCGGAGCGGCAGCAGCACTCAGAGCCCAGTGCGGCGGCCGCGCAACTGCACACTCGCGATCGGGCGGGCCCGGGAGCTGCTGCGCACACGGCTGCGGGGCGTGCGGGAGGTTCTGTCGGAGATGGGGCGGCCCGGCATCGCGCCGGGCGCGCAGAGGAGGTGATCGTGGACACGCCTTCAGATACTATCGCCGGCCTGATCGCCGATCTCTGCGGGAGCGACGAGACGCTGCGGACTCAGGCGTCATTTGCGCTCGGCGTGCTGGGCGAGCCCGCGGTTGGCCCGCTCATCGAGCTGCTCGCCTCGCCTCACTCGGAGGTGCGCAAGCGGGCGGCTTGGGTGCTGGGCGTGATCGGAGTGCCCGCCCTGCCCGCTCTGCTGCGGCTCGCCGAAGGTGACGACCAGCACCTGCGCATCGAGGCGATCCGCGTCCTCGGCGTGGTTGGCGAGGCCAGAGCGCTCAACCAGCTCCTCGCTGGCCTGACCGACAGCGACGAGCGGGTGGCCGCCCGCGCCGCCCGCGCCCTCGGCAAAATCGGCGACCCGCGCTCCTACCATCCCCTGGTGACCGCGCTGCACCACCCGTCGCCGGATGTGCGCTACGAGGCGTGCCGCGCCCTGGTGGATCTGCGGGTACCCGACGCGGCGGAGGTGCTGCGGGAGCGCGCCGCCGAGGACGACTCGCTGACGAGTTGGGGCGCGAAGGTGGCCGACGCCGCCCGCCGGGCCGCCGATGAGATCGCGAGCGCCAGCGCCGCCCCGCAACAGGACGAGCAGTTCGCCCGCGCTAGCGCGATCCTGCGGGAGCAGGGGAGGGCGTTGGATCGCGAAGGGCGCGAAGGGTAGCGTTACGAAGTGGCGCGCAGCGCTTAAAACGCGAAACGAAGGTTCGAATCTTCGGAACGAAGTGGCGCGCAGCGCTTAAGGGAAGACGCGAAAGAAAGCGCGAAAGGGCCAGGGCGTGGAGGTTAGTCGGGGCGCGACGAGATCACCCCGCGCACGATATACTCCACATACTCCCCAATGTTCGTGGCCCGGTCGCCGATGCGCTCAAGATTATGCCCCACCCAAATCAGGTAGGTGCCGGGCGCGACCATGGCCGGATCACGCTCCATAGCCTCGATCATGGTGGCGAGGAGCTCCTCGTAGGCTGTGTCTACCAGATCATCCTCGGCTTTGAGGCGCAGATTGATACCAGGGTCGCGAGAGGCGAGCCCATCGAGCGCCCCGGCGAGCATGGCGCGGGCGGCCTCGGCCATGCGATCGATCTGGCTTGGCACGCCGCCGGGCGGAGGACCGCCGAAGCGCAGGACCAGCTTGGCGATGCCTTCGGCGTAGTCGCCGATCCGCTCGAGTTCGTTGGCAGCCCGTATAAACGAGCCGAGCAGCCGCAGGTCGCCGGCGACCGGCCCCTGGGTGGCGATCACGCGCATGGCGTGCTCGGTGATGGCGTCGGCCGCGTCGTCGATCTCATCGTCAACGCGCACAATGGCCTTCGCCTCTTCCACGGCTCCCTGGCGCAGCGCCCAGAGCGCCCGCTTGATCGCGCCGTCGCACATGGCGCCGAGGGTGAGCAGCTCACGCTCGAGCTCCGCAAGCTCGTGACGGTAGTTCTCACGTAGCTGGGACATGGGCTCCTGTTCTCTCTCGGCTGACGACGGTAGCCTTAACGATAGCATACCAGGCGGAGCAGCGATGCGGATCGGCTTCGACGGCCGCTACAGCGGCGATCACTTCCCCGGCATCGGGCGCTACAGCGAGGGGCTTGTCCGCGCGCTGGCTGAGCTGCCCCACGGCCACACGCTCGTGCTCATCCTGGAGCGACGCCGCGCCGCGGGGCGCTACGATCTTGCCGCCCTCGGCAGCATGCCGGGGGTGGAGGTTGTCACGGTCGCGGCTGCGCCGTTCTCGCTGCGCCAGCACCTGGCTCTGCCGATCCTGGCCCGCCGCCTGCGCCTCGACCTGCTGCACTCGCCATATTTTATCAAGCCGTATCTGGGGCTGCCCTGCCCATCGGTCGTGACGATCTACGATCTGATCGGGCGGCGCTTCCCGCAGACGCTCTCGCGCCGCGGCCGGCTGTTCTATCGCGCCATGATGGGCCTCGCCGTGCGCAGCGCCGATGCGATCATCACGATCTCCCAGAGCGCCCGCGACGACCTCGACCGCGCCTACAGGCCCTCCAAGCCGGTCGCTGTCACGCCGCTGGCCGCCGATCGACGCTTCCGCCCGCGGCCACCGGCAGAGATCGCCGCGCTGCGCGAGCGCTACGGCCTGCCTGCGAGCTATGTGCTCTATCTCGGCTCGAATAAGCCCCACAAGAACCTGGAGCGGCTACTGCTGGCGTGGGAGCACTTGGGCCCTGCTGGGAGAATAGCGGAAAGGGAGCAGGGGTCGGAGGCCGCGACGCTGGTGATCGCGGGGCATGAGGCGCAGCGGGGTGATCCGCTGCGGCAGCTGGTTGCGGAGCGGGGGCTTGAAGGAAGTGTGCGCTTCCTGCCGAATGTCGCTGACAGTGACCTGCCGGCGCTCTACAGCGGGGCCGTGCTGTTCGCCTTCCCCTCCTACTACGAGGGCTTCGGCCTGCCGCCGTTGGAGGCGATGGCCTGCGGCGTCCCGGTGCTCTGCGCCAACAGCTCCAGCCTGCCCGAGGTGGTTGGCGACGCGGCGCTCACCGTCGATCCGTACAGCGTGCCGGAGCTCGCCGCGGGGCTCAGGCGGCTGCTGCAGGCACCTGCGCTGCGCCGCGAGTTGAGCGCCAAGGGCCAGCGCCGCGCCCGCGAGTTCTCGTGGCGCCGCACGGCCCTCGGCACGCTGCGCGTGTACGAGCAGGTGGTTGTAGGCCGCTAGTACAGCTTTCCACTGGTGCGTAGCTGGTTGGGACGACCGACGACAGACGACCGCCCGCAACCCGCCCCATCGTGGCCTGTCGCTTGTGGTACGGACTACCGACTACGGACTACGCTGTACGGGCGCTAGGGAGTGGGCTCGGAGAGCAGCGTGCTGCTGGCCCAGCCGAGGCTGCCGATCGTCACGCGCTGGGGGGTGCAGTTGTCACCGGTCGCGGTGACGCGGATGCGATACCAGAGGGCGCCATCGGCGGCGGTGTGCTCCTCGAGGAAGTCCAGTTGGTCGCCGGCGCAGATCTGCCCGATCACCGTGGACGGATCGACGACGGGCTCGCTTCGCAGGTTGCCGCTGCTGATGACGCTGCCCCGGCCGATCACCTGGAGAGCGACGGTGGGTGTGGCCGCGCTGGCGGCCGGCTCGGCGGTGGCGGTGGGCGTCGCCAGCGCCGCGGCGGTTTGAGTGGCCATAAACTGGGCGTTGCTGGTCTGGATCTGCTCAGCGGTGCGAGCCATACTCTCCTGGGCGCGCTGGAGGCCAAAGCGCAGCGCGAAGAACGTCCCACCGCCGAGGAGGCCGACTACGGCGCCGACGATCAACAGGTTGGCGAGGGCGCGCATAGGCCCGCCGCGCCGCGGGGCGCCGGGGCGAAAGAGGCGATCCCAGTCGTGTGAGCTAATTTTTGGTGGCAATGGCGTCTCCCCGGATGCTACAGCGCAGCACCGTCTGGCGCTCGCCAGTCGCAGCAAAGCCGAACCAACGGTAGAGTCGCTGCGCGTTGGTGTTGTAGGCCTGTGTGTTCAGCGTGAGACTCAGGGCGCCGCTCTCTTCGGCGAAGGCGACCAGATCCGCGAGGAGGCGGACGCCCACGCGCTGGCCGCGGCTCCGCGGATCGACCGCGATCCGCACCAAGTGCACCAGGCGGCCGCCAAAATGGCTGGTGGCGTAGGCATAGCCGACAGGGTTACCGGCAAGTTCGGCGAGCACGAAGTAGGGCCCCTGTTCGATCGCGGGGGCGAGGATCGTGTCGTCCTTCTGCCACTGGGGCTCGAAGCAGGCCTCATCTATGCGCAGCACGGCGGCCAGATCGGCGCTCTCCACGGGGCGGATCCGCACCTCCGGGTTGCCCTCGTCGGGGATGTCGAGATCCTGCTTCTCGTAGACGATCACGTCGGTATCGCTCTGGTAGCCAGCGGCCCGCAGCAGCGGCGCCAGCCAGCCATCGGTGGTTTCGTCGCCGGCGAAATAAACGTAGCTGATGCCGCGGTTGGCGAGGGTTTGGTGGAGGGCCGGGATCAGGAGCTCGAGGGCCGGCCTGGGCTCCACCCCCTCGGCGAGGGCCACGGCCCGCAGCCAGCAGGTGTTGTGGGCGGGCCAGCCGACGATGGCCGCCCCCCAGAGCTCGCCGCCGGAGAGCAAGGCCACGCCACGGCCATCGGCGAGCAGGGCCGGCAGTTCGCTGCCGGTGAGGCCGTAGTAGCGGCGGCCACCATCCCGCAGGAGGCGTGAGACAGCCGTGATGTCATCCGCGACGACGGGGCGCGGGGCGGCGCGGCTAAGATCGAGACTTTTGCGAAAGAGCCACATCGCGCGTGATCAACCTGGCGGCACGCCTCCCTAACCCGTGATGAGCCGTGATCTCAGGCGACTTTCCGGCTCGGCGCTGCCGATGGCTTCCTATTGCCGTGGCCTGGTCTCAGGCTCATAGCGTAACTTCGCTATTGTACCGCAGAAGCGAGCGCCGCGCCTGTGGTACCATAGCTGCATTGTAGCCGCGCCTCTGAGTGACCAGGCATCAATGCGTATCTATCTTCGTACCCAGTGGGCCCGCTACTTCGGCCTGAACGTCTCCCAGATAACACCATTATTACTTGTCGGCGGCCAGTTTCGCCCGAATAAGTGGCCCGCGCTCCAAGCCCTCGGCGTGCGGGCCGTGCTGAGCCTGCAGGCCGAGCGCGAGGATCGCTTCATCGGCCAGCCCCCCGAGCGGATGTTGCGCCTGCCGGTGGTAGACTACACGCCTCCTACCTTGGAGCAGATCGAAGAGGGCGTCGCCTTCATTAGCGCGGCCCACGAGGCCGAGATGCCGGTCTTTGTCCACTGTCACAGCGGCGTTGGTCGCGCCCCGCTGATGGCCGCGGCCTACCTGATGGCCACCGGCGGGCGGAGCCACCAGGAAGCCCTGGC
Organism: Chloroflexaceae bacterium; assembly: GCA_034429295.1. Lineage (GTDB taxonomy): Bacteria > Chloroflexota > Chloroflexia > Chloroflexales > Chloroflexaceae > OHK40. The sequence goes on along the minus strand of DAOUGF010000743.1, from coordinate 10,669 downwards.
TCTGCTGCGGGCCGCCCGGCCGATCATCGGGCCGAATGCCGAGCAGCTCGCCCGCCTGCGGGAGTATGAACAGCGGCTCAGGGCTGCGGCCCGACGGGACGCCGCCGCCGTGGTATAATGCGCCGTCGCGCCGCCGGGAACGCGGGTGCGGCGCTGCGAGTTTCTGGAGGCTGCGCCCGTGCGGATCGCAGTTGTCGGCCCGACCTACCCCTACCGCGGCGGGATCGCCCACTACACGACACTGCTGGTGCGTCAGCTGCGCCTCGCCGGCCACCACGCGCCCCTCTACTCCTTCACGCGCCAGTACCCTCGCTGGCTCTTCCCCGGAAAGACCGACCGCGACCCCTCGACGACGCCGCTCCGGGTCGACTGCGAGTATATCCTCGATCCGGTCAATCCGATCAGCTGGTGGCGCCTCTACCGCCGCGTGCGCGCCGACAACCCCGACCTGCTGATCCTCCAGTGGTGGGTGCCCTACTGGACGCCATGCCTCACCACGCTGGGCGGCCTGATCAAGCGCAATACTAACATCAAGATCGCCTTCATCTGCCATAATGTGGTGCCCCACGAGGGCGGCGGCATCCTCGACCGGAGCCTGGCGCTTACAGCGCTGCGGCGCGGCGACGCGCTGATCGTCCATAGCGAGCAGGACCGCTACCGGCTCCTCGCCCTCCTGCCCAAGGCCAACGTCGTGAAGGCGGCTATTCCTACCTACGAGCCTCTGGCCCGCCAATCGCGCCCCGCGCCGGTCGAGGATCTGCGGCGCGAGCTCGGCATCCCCGACGCGCGGCCCGTGCTGCTCTTCTTCGGCTTTGTGCGGCCCTACAAAGGGCTGGAGTATCTCATCCAGGCGCTGCCTCGCATCCGCGAGCGGCTGCCGGACGCCCACCTGATAGTCGCTGGCGAGTTCTGGTCCTCGCGGGAATTCTATGAGCGCTTCGCCCGCGAGTTCGGCGTGGAGCAACATATCAGCTTTGTGGACCGCTATATCCCCGATGAGCAACTGCAGCCCTACTTCGCGCTGGCAGATCTGGTTGTGCTGCCATACGTCTCCGCCACCCAGAGCGCCGTGGCTCAGCTAGCCTTCGGCTTCAACAAGCCGGTGGTCACGACGCGGGTTGGCGGCCTCGCCGAGGTAGTGCAGGACGGGGTGAACGGCCTGCTGGTGCCACCCCAGGACGACGAGGCGATCGCTGATGCCGTGGTCCGCTTCTTCACCGACGAGGTGGGCGAGCGCATCCGGGCGCGACTGGCGGCCGGCAGCGCCGGCACGACCTACAGCTGGGAGGAACTGGTGCGAACGATCGAGGCTGTGGCGCGGGAGCTGAAAGGGCAATGACGCTCGGCGGCTTGCTCTACGATCTGCTGGTAGCCGCGGGCGTGCTCCTCGCTGGGCTTGGCCTGGGCGCGCTGGCGGTACGCCCGCTGCGCCTCGGCGAGGATGGATTCTTCGGGCTCTGGCTACGCTGGGCCTTCGGCCTCGGCCTGCTCTCGATGCTCACCCTGCTGCTGGGCGCTGTCGGGCTGCTGAGGGCGTTCGTGGTCGTTCCGCTCCTGCTCGTGCTGGCAGGTGCCGGCGTGATCACGCTGCTGCGCGGCCTGCGGGCGGGAACACAGGCGGGGGCGCTGCGGCCCCGCGGCGTGGGGGCCTCATTCGACGGGCCCTTTGCCGCGGCCTTCCTGCTCATGGGCGCGACGAGCCTCGTCTGGGTGCTCTGCGTGCATTCGCTGCTGCCGCCCACCGACTGGGACGCGATCTCCTATCACCTCGCGCTGCCGAAGCTCTACGCGGAGGCGGGACGGCTCACATATGTGAACTTCATGCTTGCGGCGAACTGGCCGCTGAACATGGAGATGCTGTTCGTCCTCGCGCTGATCTGTGGCTCCGACATCGCCACCCACCTGACGATGCTGGGATTCACGGCGCTGATCGCCATCGGCCTGCTGATCGCGGCCCGGCGCCACTTCGCCGACGATCGGGTTGGGGCGATCGCCGTGGCGCTCTTCCTTACCGTGCCGATGGTGAAGCGCCTGGGCGGCTTGGCCCTGATCGATGTGGCGATGGGCCTCTATGTGCTGGCGGCTGGCCTCTGCTTCGCCCGCTGGCGCGTGGAGCGACGGACACCCTGGCTGCTGCTCTGCGGCGCCTTCTGCGGGCTGGCCGCGGGCTCCAAGCTCATGGGTGGCGGCTTCGCGATCCTCTATGGGCTGCTCTTCCTCTGGGATGAGGGCCGCCGCTGGCTCGCCGCACGGCAAACAGGGCAAGGGCGCGCTGTGGCAGAGACTTTCCTGCGCCACGCCTTGATCTTCGGCCTGGCCGGGCTCGCGCTCGTGGGGCCGTGGTACCTCCGCAGCATCGTGAACACAGGCAACCCGGTCTGGCCCTTTGCCTACCACCTCTTCGGCGGGCGCGATTGGGACGATCTGGGTGACGAGTACAACATGCAGCTGATGACCGCCACCTGGGCGAAGGAGCAGTTGCCCCGTAACCCGATCGGGTTAGTACAGAGCTTCGGCGTGATGCTGCTGCGGCCGGAGGCGATCGGGGATTACCGGGGCGGTCTCGGCCAGCCCATTCTGATCGGCGCCCTTGCGGCGCTGGCGCTTGTGCTCCGCGCCCCGCCCCTCGTGCGGCAGTCGCTCGCTGTGGCCGCCGGCTTCTGGGCGCTCTGGTTCTTTCTGGTGAGCCATCAGGTGCGCTTCCTGCTGCCGGTTGCGCCGCTGCTCAGCCTGATCACGGCTTGGGCCTTTATCTGGCTGCTGGTGCGGCGCCGGCCGCCCGCTGTGCGCGTGGGGGCGATGGCGTTGCTGCTGCTCATCCTGGCGGCCGAGTGGCCCTGGAGCTATGGGCCCGAGCGGGCGTTCTTCATGGCGCGGTTGCCCTACCTGCGGGGCGAGCAGACGCGGCAGGAATATATCGACTCGCGGGTCGATGTGATGCCCCTCTTCCATGTGGCTAACAACGAGCTGCCGGCGGATGCGCTGGTGCTTATGCTGCCGTACGAGACACGGGGCTATTACCTGGAGCGCCGTTATCTCTGGGCTCATCCCGCCTCACAGCGGGTGCTCCGCTTCGAGGAGCACAGCAGCGCCGAGGAGTTGCTCGCCACACTGCGGGGCCTGGGCGTAACCCACCTGATCGAGCATACGGCCTGGATGTATGATGGGCTGCGCCACTGGGAGCACGACCGGGCGCTGATGCTTGAGCTGGAGGCTCGCTGCGCTACGCCGCTGTTCCAAAACGAGCGAGGGGCCGTGTTCGTGTTGAACGAGACGTGTGCCCCGGCCGCCGGAGGGTGAGAAGGCGAGAGGGCAAGCGAGCGAGACACTAATCTCACCCTCATGCCCTCTTCCTCTCTGGCGAGCGAAGCAGATTGGCAAGGCTACTCGACGGGCAGGGGGTACGCCATCTCGCCGAGGTCAATCACCTGGCCGCCCTGGATCTCAATAATCAGGTCGCTGCCGTCGTCGGGGTCGTTGAGCAGGACGGCGCCGCGCACCATATCGAGCATCAGCCCATAGCGGCCGGCGGGCACATCCACGAAGACGAACTCGCCGAGGGCATTCAGCTGCGCTCTGGGCGCCGTCCCCCTGTCGAGTTGCACGAGGCTCTCGTCGCCCTGGTTGTTCCGCAGGATGTTGCCGAGGTAGACGTTGTAGCCGGCCAGCGGCTCGCGCTCGCCGCTATCGGTGATGCGAAACAGCTTGCCGTGGGCCACGCCGACGTCGGCGGAGCTGGGCTCTGGCACCACGATCGGCTCGCTGCTTACGGTCGGCCCGAAGTCGGCTGCACCGGGGCCAGGATAGGCGCTATTAGGGCCGGGGTAGGCGCTATTGGGGCCAGGATAGGCGCTATTGGGGCCGGGGTAGGCGCTATTGGGAGCGGGATAGGCATCTGTGCCGGCCGCCGTGGGAGCGGGCGCGCTCGTGGCCTCGGGGGTATCTGGGGGCGCCGCCTGGGGGGTGCACGCGGCGAGGAGGGCCGCGGTGAGCAGAGCGACGAGCAATGCTGTTAGTAGACGCATGAACTACTCCTGGCATGACAAAGGGGGGGAGTGAGGACCACTCCCCCCACAAGCGTTCCGGGCGCTGGATGGGGCGCTCGTTAGATGCGCCCCATCCAATTCCGTTGCGCTGCCTAGTTGTTGGCGCCCTCGTAGACGTAGAAGGTGCTGGCGGGGCCGGTGGGCCGGAGCTGGTTGGCGATGCCAACGATCGGGGCGTTGGGGTTCGAGCTGGTGCAGACGCCCGAGCCGTTGTAGCCGTTGGCGATCTGATCAGCCTGCACCGGGGTGAAGGTGCCGCGGGCGCCCACGGTCGCCGACTGCTTCACGGGCGTGTTGCTGTAGACACACTCGATCGTCGTCTCCTGGTCGCTCACGTTCACCATGCTCAGGCCGGTGAAGAAGCCGAAGTTGCGGTCGTTGATCAGCGGGTACACCACGGTGGTGGTGGCGTCGGCGGGGTTGAAGCCGGCGTAGGTGCCACCCTTGCGGGCCGCGCTGTTCACCTGGTCCACCGTGCCGACCAGCTCGACGCCAGCGCTGTTGGCGGTGACGCGGGCCGAACCGACGAAGGTCTCGCCGTTGGCGCAGTTATCCTCGCTGGGGGTCGGGTCGGTCGTGGAGAAGGCCTCGATGGCGAAGAAGGCGGAGCCACCGGCGGGGACGGTCTTCGTCTCCTCGCAGGCGGTGCCGGCGAGGCTGGGCGTGAAGCTCACCGTCACGACGGAGTCAGTCGAGCCGCGGTTCTGGATGGCGATACCGGTGATGTAGCCGAAGTTGTTGGCGTTCACCAGCGGGAAGACCGGGAACTGCGAGCCGGACGAGAAGCTGTTGTAGATCAGCACCGTGGTCGGGCCGACGTGGGTCGCCACAGCGGCGATGTCGCTGGACGAGCTGGTGATGGTGGCCGAGCCGTTGAAGCCAGCGGGCAGGCCAGGGTCACCGCCCACGTCGAAGCGGGTCGAGGCGCCGGGGGCCACGGTCACGGCGGGCTTCACCAGCGGCTGGCTCAGGCCGCCGCCGTTGTAGGTCACCGTCACCTGGGTGCTGGTCTGGCCGACGTTCTGGACGTTGAAGAAGCTATTGAAGCCGAAGGATTCCTTGAAGAGCAGCGGGAGGCTGGCCGTCTGGGAGCCCTCGGTCACGCCCACGTAAGCCTCACCGCCGAAGGAGAGATCGCTCAGGCTCGGCGAGTTGATGTTCACGATGGCGGCGACGCGCTGGTCGGACGAGATCACGGCCGAGCCGTTGAAGCCAGCGGGCACGCCGGAGGGCAGGGTGGCGTAGGTCACCTGGCCGTTGCCGGGGATCGTGTCGTCGATCGAGACGGTGGCGGCGGTCCCATCAAGTGGGTAAAAAGCGATCGAGATGTTTGCGCCAGTGCTGCTGAGGTTCTGGATCTGGAAGCTGGACGAGAACGTGAATGTCTGCGCCGCCGCCGGCTTGGCCGGGGCAAGGGCGGCGAGGGCGGCTAGCCCGAGAGTGGCTAACCCAGCGACGTACCGCGAGATCCGCATGATGCTCCTCCTAGAATGCGAGTGGACGACGAGCGATTTGTCCGAGGGCACTATGCCTGATCCCACCCCCCTTGCTCAATACCACAAGGGGGTTATTTCGGGCCGTCTGAGCCGTTCCGTTGGGGGTACTACCACCCGATCGCCCACTAATCCCTTCGGTTATTCCGCGTCAGAAAGGGATGCTGCTCGATCATCGTCGGGCGGGGGCCGCCGCGCCAGGTCGGGGAGGCTGAGGGCAGCGCCGAGCAGGCCATAGCCCAGTTCGCAGAGGGTGAGCAGGGCCCGCATGAGCAGCGCCACAAAGAGCGCCTCGCCCGGCGGCACGAAAGGGCTGAGCAGCGTCGCCAGGGTGAGTTCGGTAACCCCCAAGCCGAAAGGCACAAAGTTGAAGAGCAGCATCGCCATCACTCCGTGCACCGCCCAAACACCCATCATTGCCGGCAGCTGGGTGATGGGTAGGGGATGGATGGCGCGGACGATCACGTGGAGTAGCACGCCGCCCCCGGCCCAGACGGCGGCGTAGACCAGCACCCAGCCGAGCAGGTGGCGGTAGCGCACAGCCGGCGTATGATGATCGGGGCTGAGGCGGCGCACGGCCCAGCGCACCGTGGGCGGGTTCAGCAGCGCGGCGCAGAGCCCGAGGGCGAGCAGTAGCCAGAGGATGCTCACACCATGGCTGCTCAGCACCAGGGGCCAGGTGAGGATGGCTACCAGCAAGGCGCCGATTACCGTGGCGGCGAACTCGAAGCCGCCGGCCAGCACGGTGACGGCCCGCGCTACGCCGAGCCGCTCGTAGAGCACCACCCGGCCGAGAATGTACCAGAAGGTGCCCGGCAGCCGCCGCGTCATCGCTGTGAGGGTGTAGATCCGCAGGTGGTCGAGCGGCCGCCAGAAGCCGCTGAGCATGCCGAGGATCAGCACCCAGCCAGCTATCGCCAGGGCCAGGTCAATAGTGTAGACAATCAGGGCCAGTACCACATCGCCCAGGCTCACCCGGCTGAACAACTCCGGCAGGTTGAGCGCCGGCAGTTCCCGCCAGAGGATGGCGAAGAAGGCGTAGGTGACCAGGGCGACGAGCAGGATCAGGCCTAGCCAGGTGCGCCAGCGGCCCGGCCCGGTGAGCTTTGCCCGCACCCGTGCGGCGATGCGGCTCACGATGGGGCACCTGCGCTTCGCCGCAGCAGGAAGCCGAGATGGTTGGCCAGATTCGTGGGGATGAAGGGGCCGACCAGCATGCGGAACAGCTCTCGTGGCCGCTCGACGTACCAGAGGAAGTCGCGGAACGAGTACGGCGGCTCGCGATCCCACTTAAAGACACGCACCGTCTCGAGGCCGCATTCGCGGAAGATCAGCTCCCATTCGCCGCGGGCGGCGTAGCGCTGCATCGGCTGAAAGTCCACCGTGCTCATGCCGGTGCGCCAGGCCTTGAGGATGTTGCCGAGCAGGCTGTAGGTGTTCGGCACGAAGATACAGGCCAGCCCGTCGGGCCGCAGCACGCGAGCCATCTCTCGCACGCCGGCCCGCACATCGAGGAAATGCTCCAGGCTGCCGATGCAGGTGACATAATCGAAGCTCGCATCGGCATACGGCAGCATCTCGCCTGATCCGACGCAGAAGGGGCCGGCGGCCTCGCCAGCGGCGATCTGCAGCGCCGAGATCGAGAGGTCGCTGCCGTGGGCGCGCACGCCGTAGCGCAGCTCTGCGAAGTGGGAGAGCGTGCCTTCGCCGCAAGCCACGTCGAGCAGGCGCGCCCCCGGACGCGGACGGATCTGGTCGAGGATCCACTTATAAAAGGAGTCGAGCTGCCTGATCCCCCGCGTGCTGTAGATGCGGTCGTACTCCTCCCGCGTCCAGTTGGGGCTGTCGGCGTTGAGGCGGATCTCGAAGCGAATATCAACGGGCGGGGTGTCTGTCATGTTATATGGTTAGACTCTTGTAGCGCGCGAGGAGCGTCACTCAGTACGGATGGGCCGAAGCATTTGCCCGCAGCTGCGCGGTGGCGCCAACAAACGTTGAGGGAATGCTGCGGTCTTACATGTCGTCGCGGGAGTACCACTTTAGGGTGAGGCGGCGCTGCGGCGGGCGACGACGACCATTGTCGAGCTGAGATTATACCAGCTGGCCGGGCCGCGGTAGTAGAGGGCGGCAAGGAGGCGCAGCAGTGGCGAGCGCAGCAGTCTGCCGAGGCGGGCCGGATCCCGCCCGTGGGCGCGGGCGCGCTGCTCCAGGCTCATCACGAGCACGGCGTAGCCGTGGATGGGCGAGCTGATCCGCTCCACCGGCAGGCCCAAGCGAGCCAGCTGCGCCCGCAGCAGCGGCGGACGAAACAGGTTCAGGTGCCGCGGCAAGTCCCAGCCGATCCAGTGAGGGCCGAGCAGCCGCGCCTCCAGGCTATCGGGGTTGGGCAAGCCGAGGATGAGGGCGCCACCCGGCCGCAGCAGTCGTCGCGCCTCGGCCAGGGTGGCGCGCGGCTCGTGCACGTGCTCCAGCACATCCCAGAGCGTCACCGCGTCGTAGGCGGCGGCGGGCAGCCCAGCATCCTCAAGCCGCCCGGTGATCACATGGAGCCCGAGCCGCTCGCGGGCGTAGGCGGCGGCCTCGGCGGCCGGCTCCACGCCCTCGGCTCGCCAGCCGGCCCGGCGCATAGCGTCGAGGAAGTTACCTGTGGCGCAACCGACATCGAGGATGCGGCCGCGCCGCCCGGCAGCCCGCTCCACGATGCGGCGACGGGTGGCGTAGTAGCGCCGCAGCTCCAGGCGCCGGAGGGGCGAAGGCAGGTCGGCCACGGCGGGCTGGAAGGGCGCGTAGCCGGCCGGGTAGTAGCGGCCGATCGCCTCGGGCGAGGGGCGGGGGCTCTGGTAGAGATGACCGCAGGCGCGGCAGCTCAGCATCCGGAAGCGCTCGGACCCCGGCGCCATCAGGTCGGGCGTCTCCACCTGCAGTTCGCCCTCGTCCGCGCCGCACATCGGGCAGGGTGTTGGCTCCAATTCTCTTCCCTTTAGCGTAGCCGCTCGTACACCTGCTCCACCTCGTCGGCTACCCGCGCCCAACTCAACTCGCCGGTGGCGAGGCGGCGGCCGGCGGCGCCAAGCTCGGCGCGCCGCTCCGGGTCGGCGAGCAGGGCGATGGTGGCATCCGCAAGCCCCTCGGCGGTCGGCGGGGCGGCCACGCCTACGGGATGGCGGGCGAAGAAGGGGCCAAGGTCGCCGACCGCGGTCGTCACGATGGGCAGGCCCAGCTCCATGTAGCTGCTGATCTTCAGCGGCCAGCGGCCGCGATTGGCCCCGGTGTCGCTCAGCGGCACCCAACCCAGATCGCAAGCTCGCAGGCCGCGGCGCAGATCCTGGGCGCTGAGCGGGCCGGTGCGCAGTACGGCGCCCGGCTCGGCGACGAGGCGCTCGATGGGGTGATTGGTGTAGCCGAGGACGAGCAGGCGGGCGTCGGGGTTGGTGGCCCGCACCCGATCGAAGGCGGCGGCCATTAGGTGCGCGTCGCGCTCGAAGATGGCTCCTGCGTAGCCGATGATCGGCGCCCTTGCGGGCAGCCCCAAGGCGGCGCGAGCTACTTCCTTCGGGGCCAACTCGGCGGCGGGCGGGGCGTCGCAGCCGTTGGGGATCAGACTAATACTTTCGGGTAATACTCCCAGCTTTTCCGCTTTGCGACGCAGCGTATTGTTGATCACCGTAGTGGCGTCGGCGCAGGTGCGGAAGCGCTCCTCGAAGAAGCTCTCCACTGGCCGCAGGGTCGCGCGGGCGAGGCCGGGCGGGCGCTCCTCCACGGAGCCGCCGCGGCCAAACCAATCGCACCAGTCGATCACGAGGGGCACCCGCCGGGAGGCCGCGAGCGCGGGGACGATCACGGTCGGCCTGCACTCAAAGGCGTGGACGAGATCGTAGCGGGCGCCCCGTAGCCAGAGGGTGCGGGCCAAGGCGGCCCAGGGGTCCCAGCCGGAGCGCAGACTGCCGCTAAGAAGGTCGGGCGCGGCAACGAGGGCGAGGCGCCCCTCAACTTCCAAGCGCAGCGCGAAGCGGCGGCGCTCCTGAGGGGCCGTGTAGATCAGGGTGCAGGTATGGCCGCGGCGGGCGAGTTCGCGGCCGAAATGGTAGGCCCGGAAATAGGTTCCGCGTTCAGGGAGGTTAAAGACGAGGAGGGCGACGCGCAGGCTCATGCGTCAGCGGGCCGAGGAGATCGGCAGCGTTACCGTGAAGAGGGCGAAATACTCGAAGACCTGATCGCTAAGGCCCTCGGCGTCGCTGCCGCCGACGATATAGATCCGATTGCTGCCGATCGCCTGCGCCCGCAGGTCGCTGCGATCCAGCTTTGCGGGGAGCGAAACACTTTGCCAGCCGTCGCGGGAAGTCTCGTAGGAGAATGCTCCGCCGCCGCTGCCGCCGAGCACAAAGATGCTGTCGATGGCGGCGGCCACGGCCATGCGGCTGCGCGCCTCGGGCAGCGGTGCGCGGATCGTCCAGGGGTCGCCTTGGCCTTCGTCGGCCGGGTTATAGCGCTCGTGGCGGGTAAGGAGCCCGCTGGCGTTCTCGCCGCCGATCAAATAGACCTGATCATCGAGGGTGGCCGCTCCGGCGTCGGCGCGGGGCACCTCCATCGGACCGAGTTCGGCCCAGCTATCCGTGTCGGGCGTGTACTGCCAGACCTGGTTGGTGAAGTTTTCGCCGTCCCAGCCGCCGAAGAGGTAGAGTTTCCCTTCGACGGCGGCGAGGGCGTATCGGCTGCGGGGCGCAGGCATGGGGGCGGCGGTCGTCCAGCGGTCGCTCTGGGGATCGTACACCTCAAGGACAGCGGTAAGGCCGTCGGCGGTGCGCCCGCCCGGCACGTAGATCTGGCCGCCGATAACGGCGGCCTGCACATCGGCCACAGGGGTGGGCTTGGCGCTGTAGCGGGCCCAACTGTCGCGGACCACATCGTAGCGAAGCACATCGCCGCTCACGCCGTCAGGGCCCTCGCCGCCGATCGCGTATAGATAGTTGGTGCCGCTCACATTTGCGGCCGCGATAGCGAAAGCTGCCCGCGGCGCGGTGAGCGGGGCGAGGGCGCGCCAGCGCTCGCTGAGCTCGGGTAGGGTCACCGGGCTCGTCGGCGTCGGGGGAGGGTCCACGAATGTAGGCCGCAACAGCAGCACGGCGATCA
>DAOUGF010000742.1:0-10183 GCA_034429295.1 Chloroflexaceae bacterium | reverse complement strand
TGTGCCGGCTTGCCGGTTCTGTATCCCTATGCTATAATCCGCGCCAGCAAGCAGCTGGCAGGCGGCGTGTTCGTCTGCCAGATTTCTATGTGGCTTGGCAGCGGCCCAGCAGTCCCGCGCTCGTGCGGGCGCCTGCTGTGGCCATTCCGATGAAAGGAGCGACACCGCGATGTCGCAGCAGATCCTCGATGAGCTGGCCCAGCGCCAGATGAAGCAGAACATCCCTGAGTTTCGCGTTGGCGACACGGTGCGCGTCGGCGTGAAGGTGGTGGAGGGCAACCGCGAGCGCATCCAGGAGTTCGAGGGTGTGGTTATTCGCCGGCGCAGCGGCGGGATCAACGAGAACTTCACAGTGCGCCGGATCGCCTCCCACGGCATCGGCGTCGAGCGCACCTTCCTGCTCCACGCCCCCCGCCTCGACTCGATCAAAGTCGTGCGCCGCGGTAAGGTCCGCCGGGCTAAGCTCTACTACCTGCGGGGTCGCTCGGGCAAGGCCGCCCGCATCAAGGAGCGCCGCGTCTAGGCGGGTCACGGCGAATCAGCCTGATGTCGAGCCGGTTGGGCCGAAGCATTCCCATTGGGGATGCTTCGGCCTTACATGGTGGTGTGGATGTACCGTCGCCTTGTCCAGCTGGCCTACCATCTCCTCTACCACCAGTTCGCCTGGACCTACGACGTTGTGGCCTGGCTAGTTTCCGGCGGCCTCTGGCGGCGCTGGATCCTGGCTGTGCTCCCCGCGCTGCAGGGCCGCGTGCTGGAGCTCGGCTTCGGCACGGGCCACGCCCAGCTCGCCCTCGCCAATCGCCCCGCCGTGGCCGGCCTCGACGCCTCGCCGCAGATGGCCGCCATCGCCGCCGCTCGCCTGCGGCGCGGCGGCTTTCAGCCCCGCCTTGTCCGCGGCCTCGCTCAGGCGCTTCCCTTCCCTGCGGCTGCCTTCGACACGGTGCTCGCCACCTTCCCCGCGGAGTATATCCTCGACCCCGCGACCCACGACGAGATCCGGCGGGTGCTCGCCCCAGGCGGCCGCCTGGTGATCGTGCCCCTCGCCCAACTGGACGATAGCCCCTACGCCGCCCTAGTCGATCTCGTCTACCGCCTGACGCTCCAGGCGTCGCCGCGCCACGCCACTGAGCTGGCCGGGAGCCAGCTGCAGATCGCTGGCATGCGCTTCACGCGGCGCTGGGTGTCGGTGGGAGGGAGCAGGGCGCTGATGCTCGTCGGGACAACCGACGGTCGATGACGACTCGCCCGGCCACACCTGCCAGCCCATGACACCGACTACCGAGTACGAGCTGAGCTTTCTCGCCCAAGGCCACACCCGTATCGCCGGTCTCGACGAGGCGGGCCGCGGCTGCTGGGCAGGCCCTGTGGTGGCGGCGGCCGTGGTGCTCTCGGCCGAGGTGCTGGCGCAGCCGGAGCTGCTGGCGGGAGTGGACGACTCGAAGCGGCTCAGTGCTGCGGGGCGCGAGGCGGCCTACGAGCGCATTCTGGCCTGCGCAGCGGGCGTGGGCGTGGGCGTAGTGCCGGCCTACCTGATCGACGCCTATGGGATCGTGCCCGCTACGCGCCTGGCGATGCACACGGCCCTGCTGCAGCTCCCATGCCCGGCCGAGGCCCTGCTGATCGATGCGCTGCCGCTGCCCGAGCTGTCGCTGCCCCAGCAGTCCCTGGTGCGCGGCGACTCCCGCTGCCTCTCGATCGCCGCGGCCTCCGTGGTCGCCAAGGTGGCTCGCGACCGGCTCATGCTCACGGCCGACAGGGCCTTCCCCGCCTACGGCTTCGCCGCCCACAAAGGCTATGGCACGGCGGAGCATCAGCTGGCCCTCGCTCGCTATGGGGCCTGCCCCATCCATCGGCGCAGCTTCGCGCCGCTGCTCGCCCTCGAAGGGCATCCAGAACCACAGACATTGGTCGAGGTGGAGCCGTAAGGGTGATCACCACGGGCCGCCCTCGCCAACCGCCGCCTGGCCGCCGGGCTTCCCGTCCGTCTATGGTAAGATGCGTTGATAGCGTGCCGCCCGCTGACGACGGAGTGCTGACTAATGCCGATCGATACCCCTGCGCGCGACTTGGTGCGCCAGCTGAGCCGGGTGGGCCTGCGCCCCGACGAGCGGCTGGTGAAGCGCATCGTTGAGCATGGCGCGGAGGCGCGGGCCGCCCTGCTGGAGCTCGCCACAGATACTGAGGCGCTCCACGGCGACCTGCCTGCCACCCTCGGCCCGCTCCACGCCTTGCGCCTGCTCGGCGAGCTGCCCGACGGCAGCATGATCGCGCCGCTGCTCTCCCAACTGCCTATCCAGATCTATGGCGACGAGGATGTGCCGGCGCGCCTCTACGCCACCGAGATCCTGCAGATCATCGGGCGGGTGGGGGCGCCGGCCGTGCCGCTGCTCTGGGCCTATGCAGACGATGAGGCCAACGGCGCCGCGCCCAGGTCCGCCGCTGTAAACGCCCTGGCCTATGTGGCTACCTTCGCCCCTGAAACCCGCGACGAGATCATCGCCGAGGCCCGCCGCCGGCTTGAGAGCACCGAGGACTCCGATGAGCTGACCGGGGTCGTGACACTGCTGTCCGAGCTCGGCGATGCTGAGAGCTACAAGCCGATCATGGCCGCCTATCGCGCGGGCAAGGTACACAAGGAGCGTGCCCCTGCCGCCGCGGCGCGGCAGTTCCTGCTCGGCGGCGGCCGGCGCGACCTCACCTGCGTCAACCATCCACTCTTCGAGCGCTACGACCATCACGGGCCCTACCTGCGTCCCCCCGACGAGGATCTCGACGAGGACGAGTGACGGCTGGCCTGCGCCGATCGGCGCATGGACGAGCGCCGTCCGTTCGCCATCCTAACTATGCGTTTTCGCACTCACCTGCTCACCTCCGTCGCCGCCGGCCTCGCCCTCTACCCGCGCCGGCCGCTGCGTCTGGCGACGCTCGTGCTCGCCGGGACGCTGGTGGATCTGGACCATCTGCTGCTCTACTGGCTGCAGACCGGCGATTGGAGCGTCACCGGGGCCCTGCGCTACGACCGCTACCGCTATCGGGGGGCCGGTGCCGGCGACACGCGCCCGCGCTACGGCTCGCTGCGCTCATGGCTGCACGAGGGGTGGCTGGTGCTGCCGCCGCTCTGGCTCGGCGCCATGAACCACGCCCCGTTGCGGCCTGCGGCTCTAGGCCTCAGCCTGCATCTGCTGCTCGACCACTACGATTGGCCGTGGCGCTTTGCGGCGGGCCGGCGGGCCGGCGGTCGCTGCCAAGCGTGCGGGCGCCGCGCCCGGCTGGTGGTGCATCGCTTCGGGAGCCTGGGTGCGCGAGCCTACCGGGCGCTCTGCCGGGCCTGCGGCGAGCGGGTCGCGATGTACGGGTACGAGGCGCCGAGCAACACGGAACCGGGTAGAAAGCCCGTTGGAGCTGTGGTACACTGAGGCGACGTGGGCGCCTGCAGCCCACCGGGAGATGGAGGCCGCCGATGGATGAGCAAGATCCGTTGCTGCCCCCCCATGAGGAGCCAAGCGAGGAGTTGGAGCGGCTCGCCCGTGAGACCCTCGAGGCCCAGGCCGGCACAGCGGACCCTGTGGGCGCTCGTCGGCGCTGCCAGCGCGTGATCGATATCTATGCCCAGGGTCTGGTGCTGGACGCACGAGACAACTTTCACGCCGCTTGGGTGATGCTCTGCGGTGAGACGCAGGGCCACTACAGTATGGCCCGCATGTTCGCCCGCCGCGCCACCGAGATGGGCGAGGAGCGCGCTTGGACCTTGCGGGCGATGGCCTGGGATCGCTGGCTGGTAGCCACCGGCCGGCCGCAGCGCTTTGGGACACAGATTATCAAGCAGCACGGCCACTGGTCTCTCGGCATGGTGGAGCCTGGCGTGAGCGATCTGGAGCGGGCGCTCTACGCTGTGCCGCCCCTCTATGTGCAGCGCCAGCGGGCCGAGCAGCTCGATCGCCAGGAGAACGCGGAGCAGTGACTCCGGCCCCTGTCAGGTGTGGGGCGGCGCAAGGCCGCGCCCGCTGTCTGGTGATGTCGCCCCGCGGGCCTGCCGGTGAGCACGCCGTTATCGCACACATATGGGAGCTGAGCTCGCTGGGAGAGAGGCCGTTATGACGCCGAAATCGCCGGCGCCACGCTATGATCGGATCGTCTCGCTGGTCTTCGTGATCCTGATCGGCCTGGCGGTGATCTTCCTGATCGACGCCAACCCGAATACGCTGCGGATCGTCCTCGGTGGCGACCTGCCGACGATCACGCTCTCCTGGTTCCTGATCGCCTCGCTGACGGTGATCACCAGCGCCGGCGCCGATCTGCTGGCCCGCTCGCATCCCGAGCTACAGCATCGCAGGCTGCCAATGCTCAATCTCGGCGTGGTCCGCTTTGAGCTGGCGCCGGCCTTCTGGGTGCTCCCCTCGTTCAGCGTGATCGGCTCGTTCGCCTTCTTCCGCCTCTTCAGCGGTGTGCTCGAGGGCGGCGCCTTCGCCCTCGCCCTCATCGCCGCAGGTGGCTCGCTGCTGGTCGTGCTGCTCGCCCAGCACTATGCGCTGGACCGAAACCTGCAGGTGAGCCAGCGGGCCCAGACCGTGCTGCAAGTGATCGGCTATCTGCTGGCTTTTGGCTGCTTCAGCGCCGTCTACTATACGCGCTACCGGACGCTCTACTCGGCGAGTATGATCGGCCTGACCGCGACGCTGATCGCCTACGCCCTGCTGAGCTTCACCGCCAAGCGCAATAGCTTTAGCTTGGCGGCCTTCGTCGGGCTCACCCTGGCCGAGGCGACCTGGCCTCTGAACTATTGGGCGACGACCTTCCTGATCGCCGGCACGGTGCTGCTGGTGCTCTTCTACCTGGTGGTGAGCCTGCTGCAGCATATCGGTAGCGGGCGCCTGCAGCGCCGCTTGATGCTTGAGTACGGCCTGCTTGGCGGCGGTCTGCTGGTTGCGATCCTCTATGTGACCTTTACGCTGTAGGCTTCGGAGGAGGGCAACATGCGGTTGATGCTGGCCCTCCTTTCTGCTACACTACTGGTGCGACGCGCCTCCCGTGTGAGCCCACCTGTCCTTCCTCCGGCCCCACGCTGAGACTGCGGCAGCCTGATCGTGAAAGGGAGCAGCGTGAAGCGATCGGCAGAACAGTGGCGCTTTGTTCTCAGCGACCACGTCGCCTTCTTCAGCTACCGCTGGCTGGCCTGGGCCGTGGCTGCCCTGGCGCTCACGCTGCCGGGTCGCCCGCCCGGCGCGCTCCCCCGCGACGCGGGCCTGCTCCTGCTGATAGGCGTAATCAACGTCGTGGCGACGGCCCTGGCCCAGAGCTATGTGCGCCTGCTGCGGCAGCGTCCGATGCTGCTGGTGCTCGACTTGATCGCCGGCGCCGCGGTGCTCTGGCTCAGCGAGAGCCGCCCGCTGCCCTTCCTCCCTTATGCCCTCGGGGCGCTGGTGTTGCCGGCCCTGACCCTGGGCTGGCGCGGCGCCGCTTTGGGAGCCGCCGCCTTCTCCGCCCTCGACCTCTTCGGCATTGGGGTGCTGAACGCGAACTTGGGCGTCGAGCTCGGGCCTGCGGCCCTGGTCGCGCGCTTGCTCATGCCCTTCGCCTTCGCCGGCGGCTGGGCCGCCCTCGGGCGCCTGCTGCCACGGGCCGCCAGCGCTGCTGCCGGCGTGGGGCGTCTCATCGATCCAAAAGCGCGCCCGTTGGAGCGCGACGAGGGGGCCGAGCGGCAGGATGCGGCCCTGCGGGTGCTTGAGCTAGGCGGCGCCGAGCGGGCCGCCTCCCCGCCGGCGAACCTCCCCGCGCCGCCGCTGTTGATAGCCCGCGCCGCCGAGTCCCACGCCGCGCCCGCCCGCCGCCTGCTCTACGATCTACACGTTTCGCCCTCGCTGCCCCTTGCCGCAGCGCTCGAGCAGCTCGCCGGCGCGGCGCGCCAGGGCGGCTTGGAGGTGCGGGCCACGAGCAGCGGGCCGGCCCGGCCGCTCACCGCGGCCCAGCAGACGGTGCTGCTCCGCGCCGCGCAGGAGGCCCTGCTCAACGTGCAGCAGCACGCCCGCGCTCGCACAGCGCTGCTCAGCCTGAATTTCGAGCCCCGCGCTGTGACTCTGGTGGTTCAGGATGATGGAGTCGGCCTCCTGGACGGCACCTACGAACGCCCCGGCCTCCACGCCCTACGGGCTGTGCGCTATCGCCTCGCCGAGCTCGATGGGCAGCTCAGCGTGTTCGAGAGCGAGGGTGGCGGGGTGACGGTGCGAGCCACGCTCCCACTGGATTGAAGGAGGGGCTATACTTTGAGTCTGAATCTGGCGGCCGCCCGGCCCTGCCGGGGGCCTTTTTGGAGCGAGCAAGAATGTGGGCCCGTTCGGCGGTGCGTAATCTCTGTGTGATCGGGGCTGTGGTCCTGGTGGCCTACGGCATCTTCCAGCCTGTGGAGCAGGAAGTTCGCTGGCTGGCCTGTCTCTGGCTGGCGGCGCCATTGATCGGGTTGGCCGCCTGGCTGACGATGTCCCGCCCTTCCCACGGCCTCGCCGCCAGCGTCGCTAACCTCGGCCTGGTGGTGCTGGTTGGCTTCGGCCTGATCAGCCTGCAGCTACTGCGGCAGCAGGTGGTGCAGGCCGACGCGATCTACTACCACGTGGCCCTCGCCGCGGACGGCAGCACAACCAGTAATGTGCGCCCCGTCCTCGACTCGCAGCGAGTGCTGCGGGGCCGCATCAGCGATCGGAACGGCACCGTGTTGGTGGACAGCGTGGAGGTCGCGGGCTTCGGACGCCGCACGTACCCCCTCGCCGACCGCTATGATCCTGCCGCGTTCAGCAATATCGTCGGCTTCTTCAGCACTCGCTACGGCCAGAGCGGCCTGGAGGCCAGCTATGACCTCTACCTGACGGGCCAGCGTGGCAACGAGCTGCAGCGGCTCCGCGAGCGCTTCCTTGGCGGCACCCCCCGCGGCAACGACCTGAAGCTCACGCTGAACGCCGAGTTGCAGGCTCGCGCCGCCGCCGCCCTTGGTGGGCGCAGCGGCTCGGTTGTGGTGCTCGATCCCCGCACCGGCGCGGTGCTCGCGATGGCCAGCGCGCCCGGCTTTGACCCGCGGGGCCTGAGCTTCGATCCCGGCGCCGTCGACTGGGACGCTGAGAACCTGCGCGTCAGTCAGTACTGGGAGCAGATCACCTCGGACGGGGCCGGCCAGCCGCTGCTCAACCGGCCCGCCCAAGGGCTCTACCCGCCCGGATCGACGTACAAGACGGTAACGGCGGTTGGCGTGCTGGAGTACCCTGGCGAAGGCCAGCCCAACGAGATCACCTGCCCGGAGACGTACACCCCGCAAGAGGGCGCGCCGCCGGTGGTGAACTCCGTCCCTGGCCTGGCCTCGCTCACCGGCAACCCCTCGAACCTGGAGCGGGTCTATGCCTACTCCTGCAACACGGCCTTCGCCCAGTACTCGGTGCGGCTCACCGCCGATCTGATGACGGAGATCGCCCAACGCTTCGATATCCTGCCGCCGCAGCGGGCGCCCTCGGCCTACGGCGCCTTCACCGACCTACCCACCGCCCAGAGCCTGCTCTACGTGGACCCGGGCTTTCTCAACTTCCCGCGGGCCCTCGCCGACACGGGCTACGGCCAGGGCCAGTTGCTGGTGACGCCGCTCCAGATGGCGATGGTGACCGCGGCGATCGCCAACGACGGCGTGATGATGCGCCCGTACCTTGTGCAGCAGATCACCCGGCCCGACGGCGGCCTGATCCGTGAGTTCGGGCCGCAGCCGATCCGGCGGACGATGTCGCGGGAGACGGCTGCGGCCATGCTACGCAACATGGCGGCCGTCGCTGAGTATGGCTTCGGATCGAACGTGAGCGGCTATGTGCCGGGCATTCCCGTTGGCGCTAAGTCAGGCACGGCTGAGCATGTGCCGGGCGCCACGCCCCACGCCTGGTTTATCGCTGTGGCCCCGCTCGACGCGCCGCGCTACGCGGTGGCGGTGATGGTGGAGAGCGGCGGCGAGGGCAGTAGCGTCGGCGCAGACTTGGCCGGCCAGGTGCTCGCCGCGGCGTTTGCGACTGAGGGCGAATGAGCGGCGAGCAACAATGGCTGATGCTAGTTCCGCCAGCCCGGGTCAGGGAGCTATGAGAGCGCGTCGCTATAGCTGGCCAGCGTTGCTCGGACTGGCGCTTCTCGGCGCCGGCCTTGCGGCGTGCGCCTCCCGCCCGCCCGTCGTGGCGCTGCCCACTCCCACGCCTCTCGCCGTGGTGGTCGCCGGAACGGTGCTCGCCCCGACCACCGCGCCCACGCGGGCGGCGACCTTGCCGGCCACCGCGACAAGCGCTCCGCTGCCGAGCGCCACGCCCGAGCCGTCGGCCACGGTGCTGCCACCCCCCACGCCCACCCCGATGGACGTGGTGGCCCGCCAGCAGATCTTCACCGAGGTCTGGACGACGATCGACGAGAACTATCTCTACCCCGACTTCGGCGGGGTGGATTGGGATGCAGTGCGGGCTGAGTTCGAGCCGCGGATCAGCGAGGCGCCCAACGATCAGGCCTTCTACGAGCTTGTCGCCGCGATGGTGAACCGGCTCGGCGACGATCACTCGCGCTTCCTGCCGCCGAACGCGGCCCAGCGCCAGGACGCGCTGACGAGCGGCCGCGAGGAGCAGGTTGGCATCGGTGTGATCACCCTCTCCCTCGGCGACTCGCTGTTGATCCAGCACGTCTTCCCCGGCAGCCCGGCCGAGCGGGCCGGCCTGCGCCCCCGCGACCGGATCGTCTCGATCGACGGTGTGTTCTACGCCCAGCGGGACTTGCAGGGCCGCGAGGGCACCCCGGTGCGGCTCACGGTGGTGCGCCCCGGCGAGCAGAGCCGCGATATTGTGATCACGCGCCGCCGCGTGGAGGGCCGGATCACGCCGATCGCCCGTAGGCTCGCGGACGGTATCGGCTACCTGAATATCACCACCCTCTGGGTGAACGATATGGATGCCCAGGTGAGCCAGGCCCTGTCCTCGATCGCCGCGCCTGCCCCGCTCCACGGCCTGATCATCGACCTGCGGAGCAACCCGGGCGGCTGGCGCAGCGTGCTTACCGGTATCCTCAGCCACTTCACCCAAGGCGAGGTAGGCCAGTTCACCAGCCGCAAGGGCGATACGCCGCTCCTGATCGGGCCAGGCGCCGCGCCGGACCTGCGGGGCGTGCCGCTGGTGGTGCTGATCGATGGTGGCACCGCCTCATACGCCGAGCTGATCGCCGCTGTGCTGCAGCGCCGCGCCGGCGCCGTGGTGGTGGGCGCGCCCTCCGCCGGCAACACCGAGACGATCTACTCCTACGAGCTCACCGGCGGCGCGCGCCTCTGGGTGGCCCAGGAGGGTTTCCGCCTCAGCGATGGCACCGTGCTTGAGGGGATGGGCGTGCAGCCCGATATTACGCTCCTCGATGACTGGACGCGCTACAGCGAGGCCGATGATCCGGGGATCAACCTCGCGCTGGGGCTGCTGACGCGGAGCGCGGGGGGGAAGTAGGATCGCGAAGGGCGCGAAGGGGCGAATAGGATCGCGAAGGGCGCGAAACGTAGCGAAAAACGCGAAACGAAGGTTCGAACTTTCGAAAGGGAAGCGCGAAAGAAAGACACGAAGACGCGAAAGGAAGGCGCGAAAGAAAGGCGCGAAGTGAGCCCACGAGCCACAGATTGGGGGCTGGCGCTGACGCTCGCCGTGGCGTTCGGCACGGGGCTGTGGAGCTTCACCGCGGGGCGCCCCGATGAGTGGTGGATCGTCGCGCTCCACGGTGTCAGCGGCCTCTGGCTTGGCCTGCTACTCGTGCCGAAGCTGCGCCGCGTCTCGCGCCGGCTCTGGCCCCGCGACCGGCGCGCGTGGCTCGGCCTCGGCGCCACGATGCTGGCCCTGGCGGCGCTCGGCAGCGGCGTCGCCTGGAGCGCTGGCGCGTCGCTGGCGCTGCTCGGCTACAACCTGCTCAACTGGCACGTGCTGCTCGGCTTCGTCCTGGTGCTGCTGGTGTCGCTGCATATGCTCGCCCGCGCCCGCCCTCTGCGCTCCACCGACCTCGCCGGCAGGCGGCAGGTCCTGCGCGCCGCCCTGCTGTTGATCGGCGGCGCTATGCTCTGGCCGCTCCAGGAGTTGTTGCTCAAGCGCCTCGATGTTCCCGGCGCCCACCGCCGCTTCACAGGCTCGCGGGGCCTTGTCGAGGGCGGCCCCTTCCC
>DAOUGF010000741.1:0-6782 GCA_034429295.1 Chloroflexaceae bacterium | reverse complement strand
CTCAGGAACATGTTGGGGAGCGGCGCGGCCACAACGCGGAAGCCGCTGAGCAGGCCTGTCAGCGTGTGCAGCGTGACCGGCGGCGGGTCGTAGGCCGGGTCGGCGAGGAAGTGCGCGTGCGGGTAGTTGATCTGCCGGGCTACGTCGAGCGCGGCTTCGTGCCCCAGCAGGCGCTGCAGGACATAGAGCGAGCCATCTACGCCCGCGCTCACGCCGGCCGCGGAGATGAGATTGCCGTCCTCCATATAGCGCACTCCCCGCACTGTGCGCACGTCGGAGTGCAGCAACCTCATGGGCAGGAACACGTAGTGATGGGTCGTAGCGGTGTGCCCGGCCAGCAGCCCGGTATCGGCCAGGTTCAAGGCGCCGGCGCAGACTGAGAGCAGGATTGTGTTCGGGCCGGCGTGGTCGCGCACCCACGCCATGATCGCCTCATACTCCGGCCCCTGCCGGAAGGGCAGGTACGGAATGACGATCAGATCGGGGTCGTTGCCGATGGCCGCGTCGTACTCGGCGAACGAGTAATGCGGCACAAAATCGACGCCGCGCAAGCTCGGGCCGCCGGCGAACAGGTGGGTGATGCGGCGCTCGGGGGCAAGGGCGTAGAGGTTGAAGGCGCCGGAGCGGGCGAGCACTTCGTAGGGGCCGAGAAAGTCGCTCCCCTCGGCGCCGCTGTTGGCCGCGATGACCACCGCGGTGCGCTTGCTCGCGTCGTGGGGCGGCGGTGTGGGCAGCGCGCCGGTGAAGGGCGGCGGGTTTGTGTCGGTGCGCATGTTGGAGATGATGCGGACGCTCATCCCCGCAGCGCCAACCAGGAATGGGACGAGCACAATCGCGAGGGCGTAGGTCAGGCCGCGCCTCATCAGGTCACGGTATCGCTGAGGCATCTGAGCTCTCATGATTGGTTATCCTTTCCATCGAGCCCGCTCTTTGCCTGAACAACCGGAGTGTAGCGAGCATGTGCGTGCCGGGGTACCCGCCATCTGGCCTAGGCACCCATGGGCAATGCAGCAGGTGCTTTTGGGCTGAGCGCGTTGTCTTCTCGCCAGAGGCATGGGACCCCAACCGCAAATAAGGAATATTTGCAGCTGATCCGCGTGTATCTGGCGCGGCAGCGCTATACGAAGGCGCTCGAACAGTTCAGCGCGTACCTCGACTGGCCAGGCGATATCGAGCGATCGAGTTCCTGGCGCTAAAAGTCGCGGCGCTGTATCAGGCAGGCGAACGTGAGCAGGCTCGCCTCGTCGCGCGGCGCCTGCTGAAGCTGACCCTGCCAGAGGGCAGTGTCCGCGTATATCTGGATGCTGGCGAGCCCACGCGGTGGGCGCTCGAGTACCTGCTTGAGCCTCTGCAGGAGCAGCAAGGCAGGCTGCCTCCAGCGATGATCGCGTTTGTCACGAGGCTCCTGGCGGCTTTCCCCAACCCGCAGCGTTGGGTGCTACGGAATGAGCATCAAGCACTCCGCAGCCCTCAACCCTCTGCGCTCGCGGAGCCCCTCACTGAGCGTGAGCAGGAGGTTATGCGCCTGCTGGTGGCCGGCACATCCGACCAGCAGATCGCCGCCGACCTCGTGATCTCCCTGGCGACCGTCAAGAAGCACATCAGCAATCTATTTGGCAAGCTGGGCGTGGCCAGCCGAACCCAGGCGATCACGGGCGCGTGAATTGGCGCTGGTTTCTAGCTCACAAACCAGCGCTACATCAATCACGACTATTATGTCCTAAATTTCGGCCGCCGAGCCTTCACAAGGGCGGGCGCCCCCGGTATACTGATACTAGCTCGTGCGAGCAGTGAGGCTTCCGCGCCGCCTCACCTGGAAGGGAAAAAACTGCCCGCCGGACGCCATCACCTCGGCGGGAGCAACATCCGAGCTACACGTTATACCCGCAGACGAGGTGAACCATGTCGATCGTTCGAGGCTGTCTCGGCGTGCTAGGTCGCTTTGCTGCACTGGTGGCGGGGGCGCTGTTGGGTGCCGGGCTCAGTTTATTTATCGGCCTGATTACCTGGCTGAGCAACTACGATGGCACGCGGCCAGTGGGGCCTGTGCCCTTCGGCGCACTGATGGCGATCGTTGGCTTCTGGGCCGCCAGCACGCTCTTGCGCGGCTGGCCGCGTCAGGCCGTCTTTCAGCTGGCGCTGCTCACCGCGGCGGGCGGGGCGCTTATGACGTGGGCCATCTGCCACTATGCCGGCCTCAGCGCGACGGCCGGCGCCTTGTCCACCGTCTTGTTCGCGGGGCTCATCCTGCGCCGCACACCTCACCGGCTAGCCCATCTGCTGTTGGCGGTGGCCGTGGTGGTCGCGGGCGGCCTATGGGGGTGGGCCATCACCGGGTGGGGCGTCCTGCTGGCCGGGGCGACCGGTGGGCTAGGCTGGGCCCTGGTGGACCCCGAGGGCGTTGGCAATTACGTATTCGACCTCATAGCGGAAAACTGAGCCGCGGCGCCGGCCCGGCGGGGCTCACCATTGGTATCAGCCGACACACTGCTTCGGAGTTCGTCCTACCCAGCCTCCGGTCACGTGCAGCAGCTCGTCATCACTGAGAAGCTCAGCATCCCGCTGGTGATAGCGATCCAGGCGGCGGTGGACGACAAGACAATGGGCGAGCGGGCGGCCGCGATCGGCGCGAATCTGCGCGCCGAGGACGGTGTGGGGAACGCGGTAGCGCTCTGGAGCGCCGCCTCGCCCAGCTGCAGGCGCCGCAGCTAACTTGAGTCGCGAAGCGCAGGGCGTACGGGCAACTGTAGCTCAACTGAGGTCGCGGCGCTGGAAGCCGAGTCCGCCGATGGCGGCCAACAGCCCTGCGAGCGCCACCAGCCCGAGCAGCGGCAGGATGGCCACCTCGCCGGGCGGGATGGTGTAGTGGGCGTAGGCGAAGGGGCTCAGGAGCAGCGTCTCCCAGCTCACCAGCTGCGCCTCCCAGAGTAGTTCGAGCAGCACCAGCGCCCCCAGCACGCCCCAGCTCGTCGCTGCCGCCCAGCGCGGTAGCAGCCCGTACGCCAACGTCGCGACCCCAACCAACACCCAGGCCACAGGGAGCTTCGCTAGGCTCAGCCCAAAGGTCAAGCATGGCGCATCCGCAGGAAGGCGTGGTTGACTCCAAGGCTGAGTACATTGAGCAGGACGCGACGGTGACCCGCCCCCGCGAGCAGTCGTATCGATCGGCACAGGTGATAGCAGTGCTCATCACCACCGGGATACTCGTCGTCTGCACCCTTCTCTGCACACTCCTGACATCGCTGACATAATCGGCGGCCTGGAGTAGACCAGCTGTTTCAGACTTTGCTGCAACACCGTGCCGGGGCCGCTCAGTCGGGTCATAGCGAGGTCGCTGATCGCCTGGCGTTTTGCCACCGGCAGATTGGCGGCAGCCCTGACTATGGCGCGGGGAGAGTGTATCCTTCCCTGACGGCGTTCCAGAGCGGGATGATAGATGCCTAGTCCTACTCCCAACGCAGCGCAGCGATGATATCGAGGCGGGCTGCGCGGCGCGCTGGCAGCAGGGCGGCCAGCACCCCGAAGGCCAGCCCCACCAGCGCGGCGAGCACGATACCACTCGCCGGGAAGCTGTAGGGGAAGTTCAGCCCGCTGCGGTTGATCGCCCCGACTAACGCGTAGCCGAGCCCGACGCCCGCCAGCGCTCCGCCGAGCACGCCCAGGGATGCGAGCAGCAGGCTCTCGGCGACGATCAGGCGCTGGACCTGGCCGCGCGTCGCGCCGATCGCCCGCAGCACCGCCAGCTCACGGGTGCGCTCCAGCACATTGATGCCCAGCGTGTTCGCCAGCGCGATGAGGGACGGCGCCGCCAGCGCCGCCATCAGCGCGTACAGGATATTCGTCCGGGCCTGGTTGCCAGCCAGCTGCTCCTCGCGCCATTGCGCGAACGAGACCAGCGAGAAGGTGGGGTAATCCCGCGTCAGCGCGAGCAGCGCCGCCTCCAGCGCCGCCGGGTCCGCATCGGGCGCGCGGTTGGCCATCAGCAGCGCGTCGTTCTGCGGCCCCAGAGCGGCGGCCAAATCCGCCTGGCTAAAATAGGCTGTGGCGACGCGTGAGTTCAGGTAGTCGATGCCCACCCCGACCACCTCATAGCGGCGCGGGCCGCCTGGCGTCTCGAGCGTCACCACATCGCCCGGCGCCAGCCCGGCCTGGGCGGCGAGCACGCCGTTGACGATCACGGCCCCGCCCTCGGCGAGTCGCCGATAGGCCGCCACTGGCTCGCCCGCCGTGAAGACCAGCCCGGCGAGCTCGGGGTAGGTCTGCGGATCGATCCCGATCAGCTGCGCCTCGTTGCCGTTGATTCGGCCGCTGGTCTGGCGCAGCGTGGTCACCGCGCTGACGCCCGGCGTCGCCCGCAGGCGCTCGGCCAGCTCCGGGCCCGCGCCGCCGTCCCCTCGGCCAAGGAAGAGCGCCTCGGGCACGAGCAGGTAGTCGGCGCGCATACTCTGCTCCAGGTAGCCCAGCAGCCCGCGGGTGAAGCTGCTCGCCAGCCCGGCCAGCGCCACCAGGATGGCCAGGCTGATCAGCATCGCCGAGGCGGTGATGGCGGCGCGGCCAGGGTTGCGCAGCAGGTTGCCTTGAGCGATGGCGCCCTCGCGGGGGAAGGCCAGCGCGAGCAGCCGGCCGCCGTAGCGGGCGAGCGGCGCCACCAGCAGCGGGCCGAGCACGATCAGTCCGGCGAGGCTCAGCAGCGAGCCGAGCAGGGCCAGGCGCGCCTCGCCGCTGAGCAGCCCGAGCAGGGCGAGCCCAAGCAGGGCCACGCCACTGAGACGACGCACCCGTCCCCCCCGGCGCTCGACGGCCGCCTCGGCGGGGCGCAGCGCCTCAAGCGGGGGTAGGCGCCCGGCCGTGAGCGCCGGCAGCAGCCCGCTCAACAGCGGTACGAGCAGCCCCAGCCCCACGCTGACCAGCCATGCCGTCGGGCCAAACGCCGGCGCCCCAAGCGGTGCCCCGAAGTAGCGCGCCCACGTTGGCCCGATGGCGCGCACCAGCCCGCTCACCAGGATGTAGCCTGCCAGGATGCCCAATGCCGTCCCAGCCGCGCCCAGCAGCAGGCTCTCCAGCACGACTATGCCGACCACCGTGCGGCGGGTCGCCCCCACCGCCCGCAGCATGCCGATGTCGCGCCGGCGCTCGGCGATGCCCGTGCGGAAGGTGTTGAGGATGATGAAGCCGCCCATCGCCAATGCCAGGCCGCCGAAGAGCATGAAGGCCGCCTCACCCATCTGCAGCACTGCGTCCCACTCCGCGCCGCCGGCCTCGACGGCGCCGGCTGCGTAGCCCGGGCCGAGCCGGGCGAGGATGGCCTGGCGGAGCGCC
Organism: Chloroflexaceae bacterium; assembly: GCA_034429295.1. GTDB lineage: Bacteria > Chloroflexota > Chloroflexia > Chloroflexales > Chloroflexaceae > OHK40. The sequence continues at coordinate 1,463 of DAOUGF010000741.1, read as the reverse complement.
TCGGCGTCCTGCCCATCGGCGAATTGGCCGCTCAGGGCGTTGATCTGCCCAGGCATGTTGAAGAGAGCCTGGGCGGTAGCCAGCGGCATGTACAGCTCCTCGTCGTCGAAGACCGGCCGCTCGGGCAGCACGCCGACGATGGTGAGCTCGACTGTGCCGTCCGCCGCGGGCAGGCGCAGCGTGTCGCCCAGCGCCAGGCCTGTCGCCTCAGTGAGGCTGGCGCGCACCAGCGCCGCCCGCTCCTCGCCGGGGCCAAACCAGCGCCCCTCAATCGGCGCGATCGGGATGGCCGCCGCGGCCGTGGCCGGGTCCACGCCGTTGATCACCAGGGCGCTGATCGCGCGCCCCTCGCCCGCAGGCAGCGCCAGCGCCTCGGGCAGCCGCAGCGAACGCTCCAGCACCGGCATCACCAGTTCGACACCAGGGGTGGCGGCGACCGTCTCGGCCACCGCTTGGGGGAACAGTCCGCCGTCCTGGCGTGTCAGGATCAGGTCGACGTTATGGGCCGCCACGGCCAAGTTGGCGTCGAATGAGGCGCGCACCGCCGGGATGACGCCCTGCATGCCGAACATGATCATCACGCCGAAGACGATCGCCAGCGTGGTCAGGACGGCGCGCAGCCGGCGCGCCCAGAGGTAGCGCCAGGCGAGCAGCAGCTGGATGTTCATCGCGCCTCCAGCAGCTTGTCGGGTCCGGCGAGGGTGGAAGTGGTGGGAGCGGCGAGGCGGGTCTCCTCGACAATCGTGCCGTCCTTGAGGAAGATGATCCGGTCGGCGTAGGCGGCGATGCGCGGGTCGTGGGTGACCATCAGCACGCTGCGCCCCCAGCTGTCGGCTACCTGGCGCAGCAGCTGGACGATGGCGTCGGCGGCGCGCGAGTCTAGGTTGCCGGTGGGCTCATCGGCCAGCACCAGGGCCGGGTCGGTGACTAGGGCGCGGGCGATGGCGACGCGCTGCTGCTGCCCGCCGGAGAGCTGGTCCGGCCGGTGGTGGAGCCGGTCGCCAAGGCCGACCCGTTCGAGCCAGGCGGCCGCGCGGGCGTGTGCCTCGGCGGGGCGCACGCCGTCGAGCACAAGCGGCAGCGCGGCGTTCTCCAGCGCACTGAGGATGGGCAGCAGATTATAGGTCTGGAAGATGAAGCCGATCCGGCGCCGCCGCAGCGTGGTGAGGGCGTCGTCGGAGAGGCTGGCGAGGGCCTGGCCCTCGATCACCACATCGCCGGATGTGGGCCGGTCGAGGCCGCCGAGCAGCTGGAGTAGGGTGGACTTGCCGCAACCGCTCGGCCCCATCACTGCGACAAAGGCGCCCGGCTCGACGCTCAGGTTGATCCCGCGTAGGGCCGTCACCGCCACCTCGCCGCTGCCGTAGACCTTGCTGAGAGTGCGGGCTTCAACAATGGCCATGGTCACCCTCCTTTATCACTTGCCGCGCGGCGGGCGCCCACGAGGGCGAGCCTCGGCGGCG
>DAOUGF010000740.1:0-4676 GCA_034429295.1 Chloroflexaceae bacterium | reverse complement strand
TGGAGGTGCATATGCCGGAAGAGTTTGCCGGACAGCTCTCTGAGCAGGCCGCGTTCGCAAGGGCGGTGCAGTTCTTCATCGCCGTGCGGGCCGGCGATCTGCCAACGGTGCGCCGGCTCCTGCAGGAGGCGCCCACCCTCGTCGCTGAGCACGAGCGCTGGGACGCAGAGATGGCCCGCCGCAACCGCAGGCCCGCGGTGCGCTCGTACACCGCGCTCCACCGCGCCGCCGACGCCACGGCCTTGGCGCGGGCGCGGCGGGTGCTGCTCTTCGGCAGCCAGCCTTTCTTTGTGGCCGAGCCCTACACCGCCAAGCCGGGCACCCACGTGCCGTTGGAGGCGACGATCCGCGGCTACGCCGGGCTCATCGGCGGCGCCCACGATGAACTGGAGGAGGAGGCCGTGCGCTTTATCGGGGCGCTGTAGACCCTTCAGTCCAGCATCACCACGATCTGACCCTGCTCGATCCGCACGTCACGCACCTCCCGGTCGGCGAGCTCGAGCGTGTTGTTCAGCTCCTCCTCGATGGGGCGCACGAGGTCGGCGGCGGAGATGAGCAGGCTGAGGGGGCCGTTGAGGGCGGGCTGCAGCACGGCGACGCGCCCGCCCTTAACCGTGAGCCCCGACGAAGCCAGCGTCTCCTGGCCGAAGACGGTGAGCGTCACCTGAACCTCGCCCGGCACGAACCTGACGACGATGCCCTCGATCGGCGCCATCGAGGCCACGCGAGCCGCGATCTTGCTGTTCAGCTTCTCCTCCGTGACCGTGATCTCGCCGCTCGGCAGATCCTCGATGATCTCCACGACCGAGCGCTCAGGCTGCGACGTCGCGACGGGCGCGCTCCCCTGCGGGGTGGGCTGCGCGGCCGCAGCCTCGGGCACGGCCGTGGGCAGCGGGGCGGCCGGGGCCTCCACGGGGGCGCCGACTGCGACCACGGGCTCGGTCTCTACCTGCCCACCAGCTGCGACTGCTGGCTCAGGCTCCACCTGTCCGGCGGCTGCAACTGCCGGCTCGGACTCTGCCTGCCCGCTGGCCACCACGACCACCCCCGCGTCCTCGGTGGGCCGAAGTTGGGCGATGACGGCACCCGCCACGCTGCCGGCATCGGTTTGGGCGGGCGGCGCGCCGGGCGCTGGGGTGACAACGGGGGCGGGGCCATCTGTCGAGGACGCGGCGGACGGCGGCCCGAGCAGCCCCGCCGCCACAACATCGGCGACCTCGGCTGCAACACTTTCGCTCACTTGACGGCCTAGATACGCGCTCAGCTTGGGCCGCGCCAGGCCGTAGCCGAGCACCAGCAGGGCGACGCCGAAGCAGAGCGCTGCGAGCAGGCGCTGCCAGGAGAAATGAAGGGTTAAAAATGCCTTGTCAGCCTCGTGCCGCTGAGCGCCCATGCTCGCACCTCCTGTGCTGGCGGCCGGCTCTTCTCTACATCCAGCTCACTCTCGACACCTGCCGGCGGCTGACAGCTTGGCACCTCCTGGCGCCTGCTCTCGCGCCCACAAGCGCTCAGCTTGTGGGCGCGGTGCAGCAGCGCCCGTGTGCCACCCTTGTGAAGCAGCGCCACTACGGACAACGCCGTACAGCCACCGATATTATCGGGCCAACGGCCCTAGCGGCGGCATCGACAATTGTGTACCTTTCTGTAGGTAGAGTGTACCCCGCGATTAGAGCGTACGCAACCTCGTACTCGCTGCCATTTTCTGAGTGATGTACTGAGCGCAGACAAGCGCGACGAACCAGCGCAACATCAAACGACAGCAACCTACCTCGTCGTCTAGTGAGGGGGCTCATGGTATGAGACGTAGCGTTGCTGTCGTCGGTGTGCTCATGCTCTTAGCAGCGTGCAGTGGCGCAGGACTTATGACAACTCGCCCCGCCGTGGAGCAGTTCCTGGTGCCGGGTGCGACGAATGTCCAGGTGATCCCTGTGGGATGGAACGAGTGGCAGATCAGTTACCACTCACCCGGCTCGCCTACCAGCTGGTACACAGACGTTGCCCAGCAGCTCGAGGCGCAGCACTGGAGCAGCCCAGATCACGTGGCATACGGGTCGCTGACCCGCACCTATAGCCACGCGATATCGCTCGGCTGCTGCGAGCTGTGGGAGTGGGCCTTTCTGACCTTCGACCCGCTTCGGCCGCGCGATGCCCAGATCAGAGTGCGGCGCTGGGTCGCCTTCTCCTCAGGGCCAGGGCAGCTCGTACCGCATCGCGATGCGGAGCAGGCCGTGGCGTCCGGCCGGCGCTACTGCACCGCGCCCACAAGCTGAGAGCTTGTGGGCGCGAGAGCAGGCGCCAGGATGTGCCAAGTTCATGTAACAGCACAGATACGAGCAAGCAGGAACGTCAGTAGGAGATCACCACGCGGGTGCCGACGTCGGCCCACTCGTAGAGCCACTGAGCATCCTCGATCCGCAGGTTGATGCAGCCGTGGGAAGGCCGCACCCCGGTGCCGTGATTGTTGTGCCAGTAGGTGCCGTGGAGCGCCACGCCGCCCACCACATACTGCACCCAAGGGATATTCGGCACATCCCAGCACTCGCCGCCAAGGCAGCCAGCCATGCGCTGCATCTCGTACTTGCTGTAGATGGCGTAGTCGCCCACCGGCGTGTTGAAGCCATCGCGGCCGGTGGCCACCGGGGCGCGGAAGACCAGCAGGTCGCCCTCGTAGGCGCTGAGCCACTGCTCGCTGAGGCTCACCTCGATGCGCCGCTCCCAGATCGCCGGGTCCCAGGTGAGGGTGCCGGGCAGCTGTGGCGTCGGCGCGATCGAGATCCCGCGATGGGCGGCGATCTGTCGGCCCAAGTCGCTCAGCTGTACCTCGAAGAGCGAGTTGAGGTTAAAGCCGTTGGAGGCCTGCACGCTCCGGAAGAAGGCCGCCAGATCCTCGGGGTAGTAGACGAACTTGGCCCGCTCGAAGTACTGCACGCTGCGCCCGGCCTCGTCCACCGTCTCGCTCAGCGGGTAGCCGAAGAGCGGCAGGCCGCCCCACTTCTCCCAGAAGTCCCGGAACTCGCCCCAGAGCGTGTGGCCCGTCTCGGGGAAGTAGTAGCTACCGTTCTGCGGGTCCTCGATAGGGAGAGGCATGCCCTGGATGGCGAGGATCTCGCGGCCGAGCAGGCCGAGCTGTACCTGAGCCGGCGTGCCGGCGTGCTCAGGGTGATACTCGAAGCGGGCCCGCTCGAAATACTGGACGATGCGGCCATCCTCGACGAACTCCTCGGTGATCGGGTAGCCGAAGATGGGGAGCTGACCGTTGGCCCGCCAGAAGTTCAGGAAGCCGCTGCGGTTGCTCAGATGGTGGCCCGTCTCCGGGAAGTAGATCGTCTGCATCAGCGGGAGCAGCTGCGGGTCCACCGAGGCAAGCTGCTGCTGGATCGCCGTACGGGCGCTCGCCTCGCGGGCTTGGGCGGCGGCCACCGCCTCCTGGGCGCTGCGGTAGTCCATCGGGGGTACGAAGTCGGCGGTGGGATGGCGGGCCTCGGCGGCGCGTGACCAGAGCGTGCCGGCGGCCACCAGCAGGATGAGCAGCGCTGTCGTCGCCAGCGTGACGCGGCGGGGCTTCATACGGCAACCTCGAACATCTGTGCTACGAACACTTTACAGCGCGTGAAGGATTCACGGCAGCTATTTGCCATTATATGCAAGAAGAACGTCCCCGGCTAGGGGCAGGTTCCTTGATATTGTGTAAAGAAGATGACGAAGGTGGCGGAGCAGGGAACCGACGGCCCGAGCATGCTATAATCCTGTTGTCAAAGGAGACAGCATCGGGACGGGCTGCGCCCCCCCACGACCTCAGCGCCAGGAGGCCAGGGTATGGATAAAATCCGCGTGCTTGTGGCCAAGCCAGGCCTCGACGGCCACGATCGCGGCGCCAAAGTGATCGCCCGCGCCCTGCGCGACGCCGGCATGGAGGTGATCTACACGGGCCTCCAGCAGACGCCCCAGATGATCGTCGAGGCGGCGCTGCAGGAAGATGTAGACGTGATCGGGCTCTCGATCCTCTCCGGCGCCCATATGACCTTGCTGCCGAAGGTGATGCAGCTGCTTCGCGAGCAGCAGATGGACGATGTGCTGGTGGTGGCTGGCGGCATCATCTCCGACGAAGACGCCGCCATCCTCAAGGCCGAACACGGCATCGCCGCCGTCTTCGGCCCTGGCTCCTCCACCCACGATATCGTCAAATTCATCCAGGAGAACGCGGGCCGCCAGCGGGTGACAGGGTGACAAGGTGACCGGGTGACCGGGTGACACCTATCGGCACCCTCACCCTATCACCTTGTCGTCGTAGCTGCAAAGGGTGCTGTGAACGAGCAGGATCTCATCACCAGGATGCGAGGGGGCGAGCGGCGAGCCCTGGCCCGCGCGATCTCATTGGTGGAGCGGGGCGGCCAAGCGGCCCGCGAGCTGCTGGCGGCGGCGTACCCGCACACCGGTCGCGGGCATCTCGTCGGCGTCACCGGGGCGCCCGGCGCCGGCAAGAGCACCCTGGTGACATGCCTGGCCCTGGAGTGGCGGCGGCGCGGCGCCACCGTCGGAGTGATCGCGGTGGACCCGACCTCGCCCTTCAGCGGGGGCGCGGTGCTGGGCGACCGCATCCGCATGCAGGCCCTCGGCGGCGACCCCGACGTTTTCATCCGCTCGATGGCCAGCCGCGGCCGCCTCGGCGGCCTGGC
>DAOUGF010000739.1:0-5214 GCA_034429295.1 Chloroflexaceae bacterium | reverse complement strand
CCTATCTCTCCGGCCTGCTCCACCCCCGCGTGATCGACGAGCTGGAGCTGCCCCGCCGCGGCTTCCGCTGGACGCCGGCACTCAACGGGCTGTTTGTGCCCTTCGAGGACGGCAGCAGCGTGCAGCTCTACGAGGACGACGACCGCTGCGAGGAAGAGGTGCGCAAGCTCGCCCCCGACGACGTCGCAGGCTGGCGCGAGATGGTGCGGCTCATGAGCCGTCTGCGCGACGCTATCCGCCCTGAGGGCGACGGCGACCTCTGGCTCGGCGGCCCGCCCTCCCGCGAGCAGATCGAGGAGCGCATCGGCGGCGACGAGGAGCTGCGGGGCCTGCTCTTCGAGTGGAGCATGGTGGAGTTTGTGGAGCGCTACCTGCGCGATGAGCGCCTGCAGATGGCCTACCTGGGCCAGGGCGTGATCGGCACCAACGCCAGCCCCTTCGATCCTGGCACCGCCTCCATCCACTTCCACCACTCCAGCGGCCGCCAGGGCGGCCACCCCGGCACCTGGGGCTACGTGCACGGCGGCATGGGCGTGGTCAGCTTTATGCTCTGCGACGCCGCCCGCGAGGCCGGCGCCACGGTCGCGGCCGGCGTGCCGGTGGCGCGCATCCTCCCCGGCGAGGGCGTGGAGCTCGAGAGCGGCGAGCGCATCAGCGCCCCCGTTGTGGTCGCCAACGCCGACCCGCGGGTGACGCTGCGGCTCCTCGGCGAGGCGGCCGACGCCGGGTGGCGCGAGCGGGTCGAGGCCGTGCCGATCGAGGGCTGTACCGTCAAGCTGAATATGCTCCTCCGGGAACTGCCGAACTTCACCGCCCGCCCCGGCACGCTTGAGCCCCATCACATGGCCCAGATCAACACGCCGCTCACGAAGGCTGAATGGCAAACCAGCTACGAGGCCGCCCGCCGCGGCGAGCTCCCCGAGCGGCTCTGGACCGAGCTCTACTTCCAGACGGTCCACGACTCCAGCGTGGCCCCCGCCGGCATGCATACGATGAGCGTCTTCGCCCAGTATGTGCCCTACCGCTTCGCCGAGGGCAACTGGGACAGCAGGCGCGAGGAGGTGCGGCGGCTGGGCGTGGAGTCGATCGCCCGCTTCACCAGCAACTTCCCCGACGCCGTGATCGATGTGGAGGTGCTGGGGCCGCCCGACATCGAGCGCAAGGTGGGCCTCACCGGCGGCCACATCTTCCAGGGCGAGTGCCTGCCAGCCTACATGTGGCACAACCGCCTCGACTATCGCACACCCATGGACGGCGTCTATCTCTGCGGCGCCTGCACCCACCCCGGCGGCAGCGTGATCGCTGTCAACGGGCGCAACGCGGCCATGGCCGTGCTCGCCGATAGGCCGTAGTCGTATTGTCTCATCACCTTGGCACGCTCTGGCGCCCTCAAGCTGAGAGCTTGAAGGCGCGGCTCAACGGCACCGCCTCGCGCTCTCTCCGAGTCTCCTCGTTCTCTGTGGCGCTGTGGTGGATCAAAAGTGCGAGGTTTGTATGCAGCTCCCCACCTTCCGCGATGTTCTGCTGGCCAAGCGCCAGATCGCCCCGCACCTGCGGCGCACCCCGCTGCACCGCTACCCGGCGCTGGACGATCTGATCGGCACGCCGACTTATGTGAAGCACGAGAACTACCAGCCCGTGGGCGCCTTCAAGGTGCGCGGCGGCGTCAACCTGATCTCGCAGCTCAGCGCTGAGGAGCGGGCCCGCGGCGTATTGGCCGCCTCCACAGGCAACCACGGCCAATCGGTGGCCTACGCCGCGCGGCTCTTCGGTGTGCGGGCGCAGATCGTGGTGCCGGAGGGTGCCAACCCCGGCAAGGTGGCGGCCATGCGCGGCATGGGCGCCGAGGTGATCTTCCATGGCGCCGCCTTCGACGACGCCCGCCTCCACTGCGAGACGCTCGCCGAGGCGACGGGCGCCCGCTACATCCACTCGGGCGACGAGCCTCTGCTGATCGCCGGCGTCGGCACCGAGACCCTGGAGATGCTCGAGGACGAGCCGGAGCTGGAGGTGATCATCGTGCCGGTGGGCGGGGGCAGCGGGGCCGCCGGGGCTTGCCTGGTCGCCAAGGCCATCGACCCGCGGATCGAGGTGATCGGCGTGCAGGCCGCAGCCGCGCCCGCCGCCTACGAGTCCTGGCGTCGCCGCGAGGTGGTCGACGCGCCGAACGCCACCTTCGCCGAGGGCCTCGCCACCGCCCGCGGCTTCGCCATGCCCCAGGCCATCCTCTGGCAGCTGCTCGACGACTTCGTGCTCCTCGAGGAGGAGGAGATCATGCAGGCCATGGTCTGGATGATCGAGCGGGCCCATACCCTGGCCGAGTCGGCCGGCGCCGCGGCCCTCGCCGGCGCCTACAAGCTGCGCGAGCGCCTCGCCGGCCGCAAGATCGGCATCGTCTGCTCCGGCGGCAACACCTCGCTGGCCCACCTGCAGCGCGCTCTGCAAGCTTCCGGAAGCTAGAAGCTTCCGGAAGCTTGCAGAGCGCTAAAAGCTCCCCGAAGCTACAGCGCCCTGGGCGTTGCGGGGGCCAACCCGGCCAAGCTCCTGCGGGGCCAGGGGCAGGAAGATCGAGAAGGTGCTGCCCTCGCCCTCCACGCTCTCCACCTCCACATAGCCGCCGTGGAGCTCCACAACCTGTTTCACCACGTAGAGGCCAACGCCCATGCCGCTCACCTGCTGGCTCGCCGTATTGGCGGCGCGGTAGAAGCGCGAGAAGATATGGCCGAGGGCCTCACGAGGGATGCCCATGCCGTGATCCTGCACCTGGAGCCGGGCGTGGGTGCCCATCGGGTCGAGGCGCACGATGATCGGCCCACCCTGGGGGCTATACTTCACCGCGTTCTGTAGCAGGTTCTGCAGCACCTGCTCGAGCCGCAGGTCGTCGCCGATCACCACGACCGGCTCATCAGGGAGCCGTAGCTCGAGCTGGTGGGTCTGGTGCAGCGTCTGCTCCACCTCGCCGCCGATGCGTCGCACCAGTTCGCCGAGCTCCACAGGGTTCTGCTCGATGCTCAGCTGCCCTGTCTGCAGGCGCGACACATCGAGGAGCGAGGCCACCATCTTGTTCAGGCGATGGGCCTGCTCGGCGGCCACTTGGATGCGACGTAGCTCGCGCTCGCCGATCACGGTGCCGGGAGTCACCCGCCGCTGGAGCAGGTCGAGGAAGCCGAGCAGCGAGGTGAGAGGCGTCTTCAGCTCGTGGGAAGCCACGGAGAGGAAGGCGTCGCGCACATGGATCGCCTCCTGGGCCTCGCGGTAGAGCAGGGCATTGTCGATCGCCAGGGCGGCGCGACGGGCCAACTCCTCGGCGAAGGCCACCTCGTCGGGCTGGAAGGGCGTGCCCCCCAAGCGGATGAATGTGATCGCCCCGCGGGTGGACTCGCGCATGTACAGTGGCACGCGCAGCGTGCCCGGCGCCTCGCCATCGGCGGGGATCGGCAGCTCAGTGCCCAGCTCGGTCCCCACCTGATCTGCGGTCACCTGCACCACCCGCTCCACCTGGCCGTCGGGCTGCAGCATATCAACGGCGCAGATATCGGCCAGGCGGGGCACGGCCAGGCTGGCCAGGCTCATCAGGTGCTCGCGGTAGTCGAGAGATGATACCAAAGCCTGGCTGAGCTCGGCCAGCATGCGCAGGCGCTCCTCGGTGCGGATGCGCTCGGTGATGTCCCGCAGCACCACGACCACGCCCATCACAACGCCGTTCTGATCCTTGATTGGGGCGCCGCTGCCGGTCACGGGGAAGCGCCGCCCGTTGCGATCCTCCACCAGCGCGCCGTCCACCGTCTCGATCACGGCGCCGCTCCGCAGCACGCTGGTGGCCAGGCCGGTCATCGGTGCGCCCGTGGCCGGGTCGATCAGGGGGAACAGACTGTCGAGGGGCTGGCCGACCACATCATCCGCCCGCCAGCCGGTCAGTTCCTCGGCGACGGTGTTCATAAAGCTGATCGCGCCTTGGGCATCGGTGGCGATCACGGCGTCGCCGATGCTGCGCAGGGTGGTGGCGAGCAGATGCTCGCTGTGCTGGAGCGCCTCCTCCGTCTCCTGGCGCTGGGCCTCAGCCCTGGCCGCGAGCGTCTCGGCCCGATGCACCCGCAGGGCGTTACGCACGCTGCTGCTGAGCGACTCCGGCGTGAGCAGGCTCTTGGAGAGGTAGTCGGTGGCGCCGGCCTTCATCAGCTCCGCGGCGATCTGGGTGTCACTCTGGCCGGTGAGCATGATCACCGGGGTGCGCACGCCGGCCATGCGCAGGGTGCGCAGCACCTCCAGGCCGTCGATGCCGGGAAGCTGATAATCGAGCAAGATGCAGTCGAAGGAGCCCTCAGCGATCGCGGCCTGGGCGCTGGCGCTATCTTCGGCCTCGGTCAGGTTCACGTTCAGATCGCCAGCCATGAACGCCCGGCGAACGGCCATACGGTCGAGGGCGTCATCATCGACAATCAGCAAGCTGAGCGGGGTAGTAAGATCATGGAAGCTCATTGATCGTCCAGTACTTATTGAGCGCCGCCATCGCCTCAACGAAGGCGAGGAAGGTTACCGGCTTGACGATGTAGCCTGCGACATTCAAGTTGTAGGCCTCCACCTTGTCCCGCTCGTCGTCCGAAGTCGTGAGCACGATCACCGTCAGGCTGCGGAGCTCCGGGTCGTTGCGCAGCTCTCGCAGGAACTCCATGCCATTCATCCGCGGCATGTTCAGGTCGAGCAGAATGAGGCGCCGCTCCTTCGGCATGCCGCCGGGCCCATCCCTCCGCAGCAATTCCAGGGCCTCCATGCCGTCGTGAGCGATAAAGAGTGGATTAAGAATATTGTTCTTCTTAAAGGCTCGCTGGACGTTCATCACATCGACGTCATCATCGTCCACGAGCAGAATATGCAGTAGCTTGGACATCTCCCTTCCTTATGCTTTATCTGGCAGCTCGCGGGGCCATGTGAAGCTGAACGCGGCCCCACGGCCCTGGTCGGAATCGACAGTGACCGTGCCGCCGTGGTGCTCGACGATCTTCTTGACAAGGGCGAGGCCGAGGCCGCTGCCCTCGACCCGGTCGCGGGAGGCGAGGGTCTGAAAGATGCCGAAGATCCGGCTGTGGTACTGTGGCGCGATGCCGGGGCCATTATCGGCCACGGTGAAGACGTAGGACGGCCCCGCTTCGGCGCAGCGCACGGTGACCTTCACATCGGGGCCACCGTGCTTGAGGCTGTTGCTGATCAGGTTAT
>DAOUGF010000738.1:0-7220 GCA_034429295.1 Chloroflexaceae bacterium | reverse complement strand
CCCCTGGACCCCAAGTAGGAAGCCAGTGCTATGCCGCCGCTGATCTGCGACCTCGTCTCATCGTCGGGCTTGAGCCTTGGCCAGGCGCGGTGGCCCTCGCCCGCTGGTTGCGCCCTGCACGATTCGGCGTGCCGGCGCTCAACCGCGCAGGTAAACACCCTCCTCATTCTCAGCGAAGCTGCCCGGCAGCGAGCGTGGAGCGGGGAACGCATCGCCCGCTCTCGGCGCAGAGGAGCATGCAGCGATGGCGTGTCGGCGCTGGCGGGCGTCGGCTTCGGGGGTTCCAAGGGGGCAGCCGCCCCCTTGGCGGGGAGCGCGAGGGGCGGAGTCCGCTCGCATCCCCACTCACCGCGCAGATGGTACTGGTTCGGGGCGGCGCCCCGCGGACTTTGCTCCATGCCCCATTACCTGCACAATTTGGAGTAGCGCAAAAGGCCCAGGATCTGCTATGCTATAGGATGTGAGCGACGCCCCGCCAGGCGAGGCAGCGGGTCGCGAGACGAAGCGAAGCCGCAGCGCGGCGTTGCTCCAGCACGGCCTGAGGGCGACATATCCGCCACGCCCAGCGCAGGGCGGCCCGGCGCCCGACGATCGCAGGGGCCGGAGCGAGCTACGCGGTCAGCCTTCACAGCCGGCTGTGGCTAGGCGGCCCCCGCGAGGGCGAGCCCTTGGCAAGCAGCTTGCAGAGTATCAGGCCGTGCGGCGCCTCATGGCCGAGCCCGGCCAGGATCGACGTCCGTGATGGCGTTGGCGAGGCCAGGGCCGCCCTGGTGCAGCATGAACAGGCACTTCATCGTCGGGGCGCTCAAGCCGGCGCCCGACAGGGCCGCCCAGTCGCGCGGCATCACCAATGATATGGTGCGCTCGCCGATCGCTCGTCAGAGCTTGGGCGCCCGCGGCTATAGCGGCGACGAGATGCACAGGTCGGCCGTGATAAGGCAGATCTTCTCTATAACGCCAGGATTCTTGTGCGGAACCTAGGTAGGCCGGCTCGCCCTTGGGCGGGCGGCCGCGGCGGGCCGCCCGTACAGCTCTTTCCCGATAGCTTTCCATGGCGCTATCTGGGGTGGGGGCTTGCGCTGGCTGGCGAGGGCCGGCGCGTCTTGTGTACGGACGACAATTGTGTATCGCCCTAAATAAGGCTGCGATTCTTGCGGAACTTGATTGGCTGGCTCGCCCCTCTGTGGGCGGCCAATGATGGGCCGCCTGCGCAGCGCCATCCCGATAGCTCTCGGTGGCGCTCGTTAGCGGGGGCGGCTGTGGCAGGCGTGGCGCCGCGCCAGCGTGCGCTGGTGCGCTGCGGCGATGCCTGCACCTGTGCTTGCTCCGCTGCCGGCGGTGGCGGGCGGGCGGCGGCACCGCGCCCGGAGGCGCAGAGAGCGTACGAAGTGTTGGAGATGGCTCGCATTTGCGCTGTTTCTTCGTCCACGGGCTGCTCAGCGCGGCCCTGTGGGGCGGATAGGCTCTACCGATGACGACTGTGTATCATGGCACGTGGCTCCCCAGCGAGCAGCGCTTCTTTCTCTGGGGTGAGACGACCGAGCGCACCCCGCGGCGCAGCCGACAGGCGAAAGCGCCCGCCCACCCGTTCCGTGCCTCCACCGAGCTGCTTCACGAGCGGCTGGCTGATCTGCTCTCCAGCCGCGAGGTGCCGGCCGAGGCCGACAAGACGATCTGGCTCCCTACAGCCGATGGCTCGCCGATCCCGCTACGGGATCTGGTGGCGGCCGGCGTTGAGGTCCCGCCGGGCGAGCCGACGCTAGCCCCTTGGCGGGTGCGGGGCCTGATGCTGACCATCGGCCAGGCCATGGAGCTGCTGCTCCTGCCCTCAAGCGACGCCGGCGCGGACCTGCGGGCCTGGCGCCTGGCCGCGCTGCTAGTGATGGAGTTGGTGGCCGGCCAGCAGGTGCAGCCGGCCCTGGCCCGCGAGGGCCAGCGGCTGCGGGCCTACTGGCAGCCGCGCCCTGTGCCCGCCACCGCCACGAAGATCGCCACCTTAACCCGCGCGCTGCCGGCCCTGACCCGCGCCGTAGTGGAAGATCCGGAGGCCGCGCCGACGCCTCGCAGCTTGATGGATAGCTTCGTGGCGACCGCGGCCGACTTTATGGTGCGGGATCTGGCGGCGAGCGACCAGACGATCGCAGCCGACTTCGCCCGCTGGCGCCAGAACCCGGCCGATCCCGGCTCCGCCTGGCTCAGCGCCCTGCTGCGCCCGGACCCCATCCTGCCCATTCAGGGCCGCGCGGCCGACGAGCTGTTCAAGGCCTGGCAGGAGTGGACCGGGCTGGAGCACATCGCCGGCGACGACAGCTTCCGGATCACCTTCCGTATCGAGCCGCCCGCCGACCCGAACGGTAGCTGGGGCCTCTCCTACCACCTCCAGGCCACCGACGACCCGAGCCTGTTGGTGCCGGCCGCCCAGATCTGGCGCGAGCGAGGCCGGCAGTTCGTTTACCTGGACCGGCGCTTCGCCCAGCCGCAGGAGCGGCTGCTGCGGGGCCTGGCCTTCGCCGGCCGGATGGTGCCGGCGATCGAGCGCAGCCTGCGGGCCAGGGCGCCGGAGCGGGCCGAGCTGAGCCTGAGCGAGGCCTTCCACCTGCTCAAAGATGCCGCCCCGCTCCTGGAGCAGAGCGGCTTCGGTGTGCTGGCGCCCTCCTGGTGGGGCGGCGCCGGGCGGATCAAGGCCCGCGCCCGTACCGCCGACCGCAAGCTGAAGCGGGGCGACAACGCCGGCCGCCTGAGCTTCGAGAGTATGGTCAGCTTCCGCTGGGAGCTGAGCGTCGGCGACCAGCCGATCGACAAGGAAGAGTTCGAGCAGCTGGTGGCGCTCAAGCAGCCCCTGGTGCAGGTGCGGGGCGAGTGGGTGGTGCTGGATCCGCAGCAGGCCCGGCAGGCCCTCGAGTTGCTGCAGCAGAGTGGCGAGATGAGCGTGGCGGAGGCCATGCGCATGGGCCTCGGCGGCGCCGAGCAGCGCCTGCCCGAGGGGATCGGCTTCGGCGGCCTGGAGGCCGAGGGCGCCCTCGGCGAGCTGCTGCAGAACCTCTCCGACGCCCAGCGGATGGAGGAGTTGCCCCAGCCGGCGGCGCTGCGGGGCGAGCTGCGGCCCTATCAGCGGCGCGGCTTCTCCTGGCTGGTCTTCATGCGTCGCCTCGGGCTCGGCGCCTGTCTCGCCGACGATATGGGCCTCGGCAAGACGCTCCAGGCGATCGCGCTCTTCCTCCACGAGAAGGAGACGAACCCGAACGGCGGGCCGACGCTGCTGGTCTGCCCGACTTCGGTGGTGGGCAACTGGCAGCGCGAGCTGACGCGCTTCGCCCCCTCGCTGCGGGTGCTGGTGCACCAGGGGCCGGAGCGCATGCGCAACGGTGATCTGGCGGATGCCGCGGCATCCTACGATGTGGTGATCACTAGCTACCAGCTGTTGGCCCGCGATCGAGAGCTCCTGCTGCCGATTCAGTGGCGGCTGGCCGTGCTGGACGAGGCCCAGAATATCAAGAACAGCGACACGCGGCAGGCCCAGGCGGCCAGGGCGCTCAACGCCGAAGGCCGGGTGGCGATGACCGGCACACCGGTGGAGAACCGCCTCACCGAGCTGTGGAGCATCATGGCCTTCCTGAACCCCGGCTACCTTGGCGGCGAGACAGAGTTTCGCCGCACTTACGCCCGGCCGATCGAGCGGGCCGGCGACACCGAGGCGGCCGAGCGGCTGCGCCGGCTGACCACGCCCTTCATTCTGCGGCGCCTGAAGACTGACAAGGCGATCATCAACGACCTGCCCGAGAAGCTGGAGATGAAGGTGTTCGTGCCGCTCACCAGCGAGCAGGCCACGCTCTACGAGGCCACGGTGCGCCAGGCCTTGCAGGAGATCGAGGGCGCTGACGCCGAGGGCGAGCAGCTGCGACGGCGCGGCCTGGTGCTGGCCATGCTCACCAAGCTCAAGCAGATTTGTAATCACCCGGCCCACTTCCTCAAGGACGGCTCGCCGCTTGAGGGGCGCTCGGGCAAGCTGGAGCGGCTCGAGGAGATGCTGGAAGAGGTGCTGGCCTCCGGCGACAGGGCCTTGATCTTCACCCAGTTCGCCGAGATGGGCGAGCTGCTGCGGAGCCATCTAGCGCAGGTGCTGGACTCAGAGCCGCTCTACCTTCACGGCGGCACGCCGGCGCGGGAGCGGGATGTGATGGTGCGACGCTTCCAGGCTCCCGAGGGACCGCGGCTGTTCATCCTCTCGCTGAAGGCGGGCGGCGTAGGGCTGAATCTCACCGAGGCCAGCCACGTCTTCCACTTCGACCGCTGGTGGAACCCGGCGGTGGAGGATCAGGCCACCGACCGGGCCTTCCGCATCGGGCAGGTGCGGAATGTGCAGGTGCATAAGTTTGTGGTGGCCGGCACTCTCGAGGAGAAGATCGACGCGATGATCGAGGGCAAGCGGGCGCTGGCGGCCCAGGTGCTCGGCTCGGGCGAGAGCTGGCTGACGGAGCTGAGCACGGACCAGCTGCGGGATCTGGTGGCGCTGCGGCGCGAGGATGTGAGCGAGTGAGATGAGCGGGGAGTTGTTGGAGGAATTAATGCCGAGACGACGTAATCGAGGGGCCGGCGGCCGACAGGGCGAGGCCCGTGGCACAGGCGAGGCGCAGCCGGCAAACACAACCGGCCAGCAGGAGGCGTCGCGCCGCGGAGGCCAGGCCAGGCCGGCGGGACAGGGCAAGCCCGCCGGCGAGGGGCGGCCCAAGGGTGAGGGGCGGCCGAGAGGCGAGGGGCGCTTCCGACCCGGCGCTGCGCGCCAGGGCGGCGAGGGGCGCTTCCGGCCGGCGGGTCAGCCGCGGCAGGATGAGGGCCGGCAGGGCGATCAGCGGCAGGGGGGCGAGGGGCGCTCCCGGCCGGCGGGTCAGCCACGACAGGACGAGGGCCGGCAGGGCGATCAGCGCCAGGGGAGCGAGGGGCGGCCTGCCTCCGGGGGCGGACGCCGCGGTGAGGGCCGGCCGGGCCAAGGGCGCCAGGGCGCGGGACGGCCTACATCCGGGGTGGCCCACGCAGGAGGATCGGGCAGGGCCAGGGGCGAGGGGCGCTTCCGCCCAGGCGGGGCGACCCGGCCGGAGGCCGGCGGCAGGGCTCGGGGCGAGGGGCGCTTCAAGGGCGAGGGTCGCTTTCGTGGCGAGGGACGGGGGCGGGGCGACCGCCGCCAGCCCCAGCGCCATCCGCCGCGGCTCCCCGCCAACGGCATCAGGGCCAAGAGCCAGCGAGGCGAGTTTGGCGAGTCGTGGTGGGCGCGGCGCTGGATCGGCGTGCTCGAGGGCTTCGGCTATGGCCCCAGGCTCACGCGCGGGCGCACCTACGCCCGCGACGGCGCCGTCCTGAGTATCGAGGTGGGCCGCGGCAAGGTGAGCGCCAAGGTGCAGGGCTCACGGGCCACACCCTACCGGGTGACGATCGGCATCGACCCGCTGAGCGATGCCCAATGGGAGCGGGCGATCGACGCGATGGCGGAGCAGGCGCTCTTCGCGGTCAAGCTGCTCGAGGGCGAGATGCCTCAGGAGATCGAGGAGGCGTTCAGCGCCGCGCGGGTACCGCTCTTCCCCCAGAGCCCCCACGACCTCACTACCAGCTGCTCCTGCCCCGACTACGCGAACCCCTGCAAGCATATCGCCGCGGTCTATTACCTGCTCGGCGAGCGCTTCGACGAGGACCCCTTCCTGATCTTCGAGTTGCGGGGGCGCACCAAGGCCCAGGTGATCGATGCGCTGCGGGGCCGCCGGGCGGCCGCCGCCTCCGACGAGCTCGTGGACCCGCCCGTGGAGCGCGTGCCGGCGCTCGCCGACCGGCTCTGGAACTTCGATGAGCCCGGCGTCGACCTCGACCCAATCGTGCCGCAGATCGCGGCGCCGAAGGTGGACTCGGGCATCCTCCGGCGCTACGGCCCGTCGCCCGCCGATACCTCGATGGATATCCACGCGATCTACAAGATGATGACGCGGGCTGCGCTGGAGCGCATGTTCGGCGGCGGCTCAGGATAAGGAATCTGTTGGGGAAGTGTTATGCGTGAGCAAGAGCCGCTCGATCAGTGGCTGTTTTATCTGGCGATGGAGCGGGAGGGGGACGCGCCGCCTCGCGAGCGCGGCGAGAAGAGCAAGGCGCTGCGGAACTTGACGCAGGTGGTGGCCGAGACGCCGCCTGGCAAGCTCGATTTCTACAAGCTGGGGGGCGTGCTGTTCAGCCGCTACTTGGGCGGGGTGCTGACGGCGGATGAGGCGGTCGAGGCCCAACGGCTCTTCTTTGAGATCTGGGAGCGGGGCGGGCAAGGCTCGAACTACGTCCTTGAAGAACTGCTGGAGGCGATCGCCGTGGCCAGGGCGCCCCAGTCGATTCCCTTCTGGAAGCAGTTACTCGACCTGAGCAAGCCGCGGGACAGAGGCGCGCATCAGCGGCGCACCTACGCGCTGGCGGCCCTGGCCTTTCGGGCCATTGCTGACGAGGACGAGCAGGCCTACGAGGCGCTTCGGGAGGCGCTGCGCCACCCCCACGAGCAGGTGCGCGCCCTGGCAGCCTTCTACCTTGCGCAGGCCTACGCCGTGCCGGAGCGCCCGCTGCCGGAGCATGTCGGGGCCACGCTGCTCGATGTGGGCGCCAACGACCGGGCCTTCACCCCGCGCTTCCAGGCTCGCAACGCCCTGTACCTGCTCGGGAGGCCTATCCTCGCCGATCACCCGGATAGCGTCTACACCTTGGAGGTGCGCCTGCGAGGCGACGAGGCCGTGCGCACGATCGACGCGCTCGCCGGAAACACCCTCTCCGATCTGCATTACGCCATCCAGGACGCCTTCGGCTGGGATGCCGACCATCTCTACAGCTTCTACATGAACGGGGTGAGCTACGACGAGCGCTATGAGATCGGCCTCCCCGAGAATGACAACAGCCTGGACTTCGATTTCGCCTCGCTTCTCATGATGAACGAGCAGACCATTGCCGAGCCGGGCGATGAGGAGGATGACGAGGAGGAAGAGGACGACGAGGACGACGAGGACGACGGCCGCTACGCGACCAACACTACGCTCGGCGAGCTAGGGCTAGTGCCGAAGCACAAGTTCCTCTACTACTTTGACTTTGGCGACAGCCACCAGTTTATAGTGACCGTCAAGAAGATCGAGACGCGCGAAGGCGCCGCCGCCTCAGACGAATACCCGCGGCTGGTGGAGGCCAAGGGCAAGGCGCCCCGCCAGTATGAG
>DAOUGF010000737.1:0-5463 GCA_034429295.1 Chloroflexaceae bacterium | reverse complement strand
TCGCCCAGGTGGTCGATCGGGTGCGCGCCCGCCTCGCCAGGGCCCCCTGGTTTAGCTTCGAGGATCTCTTCGGCGCCGTCGTCACCCGCGAGGATGTGATCGTCACCTTCTGGGCGGTGCTCGAGCTGCTGAGGCGCCGCGCAATTGTGATCGAGCAGCAGGAACTCTTCGGCACGATCAGTGTCGGCCGCGGCGAGCTCTTCGAGCAAGAGCCTATCCTGGAACTGGAGGAGTCATGAGCACCGACGCCGCCAGGCCTTCCCACAGCGATAGCCCGCCCGCCCTCCCGTTGGGCGACCTGCTCGCCCTCGGGACCCAACTCCGGGCCGATGATACCCCCGAAAGCCTGCTCGCCGAGCTCGCCGAGACTCTGCGGCGCGTCGTTGGCGCCCCCCATGTCTATGTTCGCCTGCGCAACATCGACACCGACGCCCTCGAGGCAGCGGCCTTCGCCGGCGTTGACCCTGAGGCCGAACGACGCCTGCGAGCCGAGCCCGTCCCCCCCGGCGCCTACCAGGCCCTGCTCCGCGCCCAGCAGCGCATCAGCAACTCGTTCCTCGTCCCCTCCGCCGACCCGCTCCCCGTGGCCGCGGATGCCGACGCCGCCGCCGGCCTCGCCACCCTGCTCGTTCCGCTCCGCGGACGCGGCGAGCGCCTGATCGGTTTGGTCTTCATCGCCCTCACCCCGGACGCCCATCCCATCGAGCCCACCGCGGCCCTGGTGATCGAGGCCATCGCCCGCCAGGCGGCCATGGCGGTGGAGAATGTGCGTCTCGCCGAGCGCAGCGCCCGGCTGCTGGCCAAAGAGCAGCTGCTCGCCGGCCTCGGCCGCGATGTCAGCGCTACCCTCGATCTCGACACCATCCTCAACCGCACCGTCGAGCGGATCGCCGCCGCCTTCGGCTCAGGCTCGCTGGCCCTCCTCGGCCCCGATGGGCGCCTCACCATCGTCGCCGCAGCCCCGGGCGAGCAGCATCTGCTCGGCGCCAGCTTCGCCATCGGCGAAGGTATGCTCGGCTGGGTCGCCGCCCACGGCCGCCCCTACGTCGCCAACGAGCTCGGCACCGACCCCGCCTTCGCCCCGGCCGACCCGGCCGCCAGCTCCGCCATCGTCGCCCCGCTCCGCAGCGGCGGCCAGGTGATCGGCGCCCTCAACGTCTGCGCCCCCCACCCCCACGCCTTCACCTACGAGGATGTCGACCTGCTCGAGGCGATCGCGGCCCAGGTCGGCGGCCCCATCACCTCCGCCCGCCTCTACGCTGAGGCCCAAAGCCTCGCCGCCCAGGTGCAACGCCGCGCCGACCAGCTCGCCGTGCTCAACGCTATCGCCCGCACTGCCTCCGCCTCTCTCGACCAGGACGTGCGCCTCCCCGAGGTGACCGAGCAGCTCCGCCGCGGTTTCGGCTACCATCAGGTGGATCTCTTTCTCCTCGATGAGGAGACCGGCGAGCTCACCCTCGCCGCCGCGGCCGGGCCGCCGCCCACCGTGCCCCTCGGCTACCGCCAGCACCAGAACCTCGGCCTCCTCGGCCGCGCCGCCCGCACCGGCAAGATCGTGCGCGCCGACGACGCCCCCACCGATCCCGATTTCCTCGCCCTCGCCGAGCGCAGCGCCACCCGCGCCGAACTGCTCGTGCCGATCGTCGCCAGCGGCCGCACCCTCGGCGTGATCAATGTCGAGGCGCCCACGCCCGCCGCCTTCAGCGATGAGGACGAGCACCTGCTCGAGACTGTCGCCGATATGCTCGCAGGCGCCCTCGAAAACGCCCGCCTCTACCGCAAGGCCCAGTCCGCTGCCGTGCTCGAAGAGCGCAACCGCCTCGCCCGCGAGCTCCACGATAGCGTCACCCAGCAGCTCTTCAGCATGACGCTCACCTCCCAGGCCGCCCGCGCCCAGCTCGAGCGCAACCCCCAACGCGTCGCCGCTCAGCTCGAGCGCCTCCAGGAGACCTCCACCGCCGCTCTGGCGGAGATGCGCGCCCTGATCTTCCAGCTCCGCCCTCCCGCCCTCCGCGACCAGGGCCTCGTCGCCGCCCTCCAACAGCACGCCCAGCTCCTCGCCCGCCGCGAGGGCATCGTGATCGGCCTCAGCGTCGTCGGCGATGAGCGCCTCGCCCGCGGCATCGAGCAGCCGCTCTACCGCATCGTCCAAGAGGCGCTCAATAACGTCTTTAAGCACGCCAACGCCAAGAATGTCCAGATCACCCTCGAGTTCGGTACCGAGCAGATCCGCGTTCGCGTCAGCGACGACGGCCAGGGCTTCGATATAGATGCCACCCCCTCCGGCGATGGCCGCCACCTCGGGATGCTCAGCATGCGCGAGCGCGCCGCTGAGATCGGCGGTACGATGGAGCTCCGCTCTGCTGTGGGCAGCGGCACCGAGGTGATCGTCAGCGTCCCCCGCGCCGCCAACACCAATGGGACGTAGCTTGTCTGAGGGTGTACAATACCAGCATCTCTCGATCTACATCTAGTAAGGCACCAGAGCACGCTATCGGATGGAGCTGTACGGGCAGCCCCTCCTGGCCGCCCTCCGAGGCGAACCAGCCAGCCTCGACTGCACGAAGATCAAGGAGGACCACGATGGAAACGATCACTGTCATGCTCATCGATGACCACCGGGTTGTGCGCCAGGGCCTCCGCGACTTCCTTGAGCTGCAGGGCGACATCGAGATCGTCGGCGAGGCCTCCAGCGGCGAGGAGGGCGTCCAGCTCGCTCGCGAGCTCCTCCCCGACGTGGTGCTCATGGACCTCGTGATGCCAGGGATCGACGGCGTCGAGACGACTCGCCGCCTCAAGGCCGCCAGCCCCAGCAGCCGCGTGATCGTCCTCACCAGCTTCGCAGACGATAACAAGGTTTTCCCCGCCATTAAGGCCGGCGCCATCTCCTACCTGCTTAAGGATATCTCCCCCGAGGAGCTCGCCCATGCTATCCGCGCCGCTCAGCGCAATGAGGCGGTGCTCCACCCAGAGGTCGCCGCTAAGCTCATGCAGGAGTTCAGCGCCCCCAAGGGCAACGAGGCGATGGTCGAGCAGCTCACCGCCCGCGAGCTCGATGTGCTCCGCCTCATTGCCAAGGGTAAGTCCAACAAGGAAATTGCTGACACTTTGATTGTCTCAGAGAAGACGATCAAAACTCACGTCTCGAATATCCTTTCCAAATTACATCTCGCCGACCGCACACAAGCCGCCATCTACGCACTCAAACAACGCATCGTCCCGATGGAGTAGTGTAAACTATTTATTCCCACCCCATCACATCTTCCCGAGCGCCGTTGTAAACCATTAACGGCGCTTCTTTCTGCTTGACACATCCGCTATCGGGTAATAGAATGTTTGTGCTATTTACCCGATATCGGAAGAGGGCATGATGATCCGTCGTGAGCTCCATCTTGATATGCGTCAACTCGCCTGGCTCGCCGGTCTGCTCGAGGGGGAAGGTACGTTCGTTAAGGGCTCGCCCGCCAAGCCTCGCCGCCCTGCGGCCGCCGTTGGGATGTGCGACAAGGATGTTATTCAGCGCGTCTGCGATCTCTGGGGCACCCGCCTCTACACCCACATCCCGAAGGTCGAACGCTACAAGCAGGTCTACCGCACCGAGCTCGTCGGCGGCAGCGCTGTGGCGCTGATGACGCTGCTCCACCCTCACATGAGCGTCCGCCGCCAAGCGCAGATCGATGAGTCGATCGCGACCTATACCCCGCTGCGCTCGATCAAGCACAAGCGCTTTCACCTCTCGCCCGAGGGCAGCGAGGAGTTCGACCGCCATTGGCTCGCCGGGCTGCTAGAGGGTGAGGCGGCATTCACCCATAACCGCGGCGCCCCTATGCTCGAGCTAAACACCGTCGACGCCGACGTGATCCTGCGCGTCCAGCGCATCTACCGCGAGCGCTACGGGGCGGGCGTGAAGATCCACGAACGGCCGCCGCGCCGCGCGGGCTACCAGCCCCAGCTGCATATCGCCATCTACGGCGATGGAGCCCGCGCCGTGATGGCCGATATCGCCCCACTGATGGGCGTGCGCCGGGGTGAGCGCATCGCCGCACTCACCGGCGACTACGCCCAACTGCGGCTGCTGAGGGAGCCTTGGGCGTGCTATGATGTCCGGCGGGCGGCGTAGGCGCGACAGCGCGGCGCCGTGCGGAGAGCAACGCTGGGAAACGAGTGACGCACATGCCGCGCATGATTTTGCTTGGGACGGGCACAGGGCTGCCCGACGCGGACCGCGGGAACACACACATGCTCTGGGACGGGCCAGGCGGCCCACTGCTGATCGATGCTGGGGGCAGCACCTACGAGCGGCTGCTGCGGGCCGGAGTTGATCCGCAGGGCCTTGCGGGCGTGCTGCTCACCCACAGCCACTGCGACCACATCAACGGGCTGCCGGGGCTGATCTTCAGCATGCGGCTCGCAGGGCGCGAAGCGCCGTTGCCGATCTACGGGCTGGAGGCGACCCTCGAGATCGTGAAAGCGACGATCGAGGTGATGCGAGTGGAGTACTTTGTGCCGCCGGAGTGGCGCGTGCTGGAGGCTGGCGACACACTGCCCCTCGGCGTCGGCTGGCGGCTGCGCACAGCGCTCACAGCCCACAGCCGGCCCTGTCTGGCGCTGCGCTTCGAGGAGGCGGCAGGCGGGCAGGCCCTAGCTTACTCGGCCGACACGGAGCCGTGCGAGGCGGTGGACGCGCTGGTTGCGGGCGCGCAGACGCTCATCCACGAGGCAACGACGCCGGAGCCGTTCACAGGCCACACCTCACCGCGGCAGGCGGGGGCCGTGGCGGCGGCCGCGGGGGCGAGCCGGCTGGTGCTCGTCCACTACAGCCCCCGCTGGACGATGGCGGAGGAGCGAGCCCTGGCGGAGGTGCGGGCCGGCGGCTTCACCGGGCAGGTCGAGATCGGGCGCGACGGCCAGGTGATCGAGCTGTAGCTCGTAACAGGAACGAAGTGATGGACGAGCGAGCTCTGCGAGAGCTGCTTGAGCAGGTGCGGGCGGGCGAGACAGCAATCGATGAGGCTATCGGAGCGCTGCGCAGGCTACCCTTCGACCCCATAGGGTACGCCCATCTCGACACCCACCGGGCGCTGCGGGCCGGCTTCCCCGAGGTCGTCCTTTGCGAGGGCAAGCGGCCCGAGCAGGCGGCAGCGATCATCGCACGGTTGGCCGAGGGGCGGGGGCCTGTGCTCGGCACGCGGGCAGGGCCGGAGCTCTTTGCGCGCGTGCGCGAGCTGGTCCCTGATGCCCGCTATCACGAGCTGGCGCGAGCGATCGTGGTGGAGCGGGAGCCGCTGCCCCGGCGCCCTGGCACGATCCTTGTGGCCTGTGCTGGAACGGCCGACCTGCCGGTAGCAGAGGAGGCGGCCGTCACTGCCGAACTGATGGGCAACAGCGTGGAACGGCTTGTCGACGTGGGCGTGGCGGGGCTGCACCGGCTGCTGGCCTACCTGGAGCCTGTGCAGTCCGCCA
>DAOUGF010000736.1:0-2762 GCA_034429295.1 Chloroflexaceae bacterium | reverse complement strand
GGGGGCCTGTGCAACAGCACAGGCCCTCGTCATTGCTCGAAGATCGCTCGCAGGTAGGGGTTGAGGAAGAGGCCGTCGGGGTCGAGGGCGCGGCGCACGCGCTGGAACTCGTCCCAGAGCGGGTAGCGGGCCCGCAGCTCACCGGCGGGCATGGTGTGGTGCTTGCCCCAATGGGGCCGCCCGCCGAGGTCCTGGAGGATCGGCTCGATCGCGGCGAAGTAGTCGCGGTAGGGGACGCCCCGGTAGACGTGGGCCGCCACATAAGCCGAGTCGCGGCCGTAGGCCGGGCTGAGGGGGATGTCGTCGCCGGCGACGAGGCGGCACTCGAGCGGGAAGTGGATGTTGATGCCGCGCCGCCGGATCTCCGCGTCGATCGCCCGTAGCGCCGGCCCGAGCTGCGCAGCCGGCAGGCTGTACTCCATCTCGTTGAAGCGCACCAGGCGCGGCGTGGCGAAGATGCGGTGGCTGTGGTCGAGATTCTCGCCCGAGCCGATCAGCGCCGCGATCAGCCGGGCCACGCGGGGGCTGAGGCCGGGCCAGGCGCGACAGAGCTCGCAGAGCAGCCAGAAGGCGCCGTTTTCCAGCGCGTATTCCTGGATAGCCCGCAGCCGCCCGCGGGGCCGCGCCGGCTCGTCGGTCGCGTCCATCGTCTTCAGCATCACCGCGTCGGTGTGGGGCACCCAGTAGAACTCGACGTGGCGGTGAGCCTGGCGCAGTTCGTCCATTTGCTCCAGCACGGCCCCGAGGCGTTCGCGACGCCAGCGGTAGCGCAGCCGGTAGGCCGGAGTTAGGCGCAGGGTGACGGCGCTGATGATGCCGAGGGCGCCGAGGCTCACCTGGGCGGCCTTGAAGATCGCCGGCTCGCAGCTCTCGGAGCAATCCAGCAGCTCGCCCGCGGCGGTCACGAGCCGCAGGCCTGTCACCTGGGTGGCGATGCCGCCGAGGGCCGCGCCGGTGCCGTGGGTGCCCGTGCTGATGGCGCCGGCGATCGACTGCTCATCGATGTCGCCGAGGTTGAGTTGGGCCAGCCCGTGGCTGTGGAGCAGCGCGCCGAGACGGCGCAGACGTGTGCCGGCCCGCGCCGTGGCCGTCAGCCCCGCGACGTCCACGGCCTCGAGGCCCTGCCAGCGGTCCAGGCTCACTAATAGGCCATCGGTGTGGACAAGAGGCGTGAAGGAGTGGCCCGCGCCGACGACGCGCAGGCCGTGGCCCTGCTCGCGGGCCTCGCGGACCACGGCAGCGATCTCTGCCTCGTCTGCGGGCATCCGCAGTGCCGTCGGCGTGAAAGCCACCGAGCCCGACCAGTTCTGGAATAGCTTCGTCACCTGTGGTGAAACCTCACAAGAACGCCATCCCCTCGCCGCGGTAAGTCGGAATCTCATCGATCACGGCGCCCCCGGCCACCAGCAGCAGCGTGTTGAAATGCTCGCACAGCTCACCGGCCTTGGCGTGGCGCATAAAGATCGGGTCGCCCAAGCCGAGGTGTTCTGGGCCGCGGTAGCGCACCGGCGTCTGTACCTCGCCGGCGCCCTCCAAGGGCAGAAGTTCGGCGCCCTCCGGCAGGTACGGCGTGGGGAGCTTCTCGGGGCCGGCTGCGCCGGAGGCCACGTAGCCGCCGCCGAGGCAGGTGAAGATCTCGGGCCGGGGCCGGCGCACGATCTCCACGGCGAAGCCCGCGGCGGGCAGGTGGCGGAAGGCCCGGTAGTGGTCGAAGAGCCCCGGCCCGTAGAAGGCTGAGCCGGCGGTCACCTCGGTGACGACGGGCTCGCGGGCGGTGCTTTCCAGGCTGCCGGTGCCGCCGCCGTTCACGAAGCGCAGCGGCGCGCCATGCTCTCGCAGGGCGGTCACAATCGTCCCCCGGCGTCGGGTCGCCAGCCGGCGCGAGGCAGCCTGCAGCACCCGCACGATGGTGTTCTTCAGCGGCTGGCCCGGCGCATTGTCGCCCACGCCCGCGACTTGGGCCTCGTAGCCCATCACCCCTTCGAGGCGCAGGGATGGCTGGTGGGTGATCGCCCTGTACACGGCCAGCGCGTCGGCGATGCTGCGTACGCCCGAGCGGTGCACCCCGAAGTGCAGGCCGGGCAGCGGGAGGGAGAGATCGATGTCGAGGCAGATGGGCAGAACCACGCCGCGGGCGGCCGCCGCTTGGGCCAGCAGCGCCACGTGGGCAGTCGAGTCGAGCATCAGGGTGATCGTCGCGCCTTCTGCCACCGCGTCGCAGACGGCGGCGAGCTGGGCGGGGTGGGTTGTCGGGTAGCCGACGAGCAGGTCGGTGAGGCCGTGGCGGCTGAGGAAGAGCGCCTCGGGGGCGGTGTAGCACATCACGCCGGCCATCGCGGGCGAGGCAGCGAGGATGCGGGCGAGGAGCGGGCGGGAGCGCAGCGATTTGGAGGCGAGGCGCACCCGTTTGCCGCCGGCGCGGGCGGCCACTGCAGCGATATTGGCCGCCAGCAGCTCCAGATCGACGTAGGCGAAGGGGAGCTCGCGCCCGGCGAAGAGCGCGCGGTAGGTGCCGTAATCCGTAGTCCGTCGTCCGTAGTCCGTAGTCCGAAGCCCAGAGCTGGCGTGTTGCGCCAGTTTCGCTAACGTAGCCTGTGGTTCGCCCATACTGGTTGCTGGCTGCGTAAAGATTGGCCCGAGGTACGGACTACGGAGATCGGGCCACAAGTGTACGGACGCTAATAGACCTCGCCGTTGCCGCCGAAGAAGATCGCCTGGGGCAGGCCGCGGGCGTGATCGATCCAGGTCTTGAGCACCTTCAC
>DAOUGF010000735.1:0-3636 GCA_034429295.1 Chloroflexaceae bacterium | reverse complement strand
CGCGGGGCGGCAGCGCCCCATGTCCAATCTTGCCTCTCGGCATCCGGGGCAAGATTGGACACGAGACCAGCGCTGCGCTATGATGAAGCCGCCCACCAGAGACGTTCTCAGGCCCTGGATGCGTTGCAGTTGCTGTCTGGTGGCGCGCGGCTGCGTCGTCCCTGCCCTCGATGCCCTTGCTGTAGCTCTGGAGGTAGGCGATGGCGTTGCCCCCCGGCGATGACCCTGAGACTCGCCGCACTCTTGAGGTGGTGCGGCAGTTTCACGAGGCCTTCAACGGCCATGACGTAGATGCGATCATGGCGCTGATGACCGATGATTGCCAGTTCGAGAACACCTTCCCGCCGCCCGACGGCGCCCGGCTCGCCGGCCAGGAGGAGGTGCGCGCCTTCTGGACGCTGCTCTTTCGCGATGCGCCGGCTGCCCACTTCGCCGTAGAGGAGCTCTTCGCCAGCGGATCGCGGGCCGTCCTCCGCTGGCGCTACAGCTGGGCGCCCGACGGCCACGTGCGCGGCGTCGATATCTTCCGCGTGCGGGCCGGGCTGGTGGCGGAGAAGCTGTCATACGTTAAGGGTTGAGTGTGCCTGGAGTGCAGGAGGAACGAGTGGCTGAGCGACAGCATGGTCGGCAACTTCCCATCGGCTACTGGCTGAAGCGCATCGACGCGCTGCTCACAGAGCAGAGCGACGCCGCCTTGGCCGGGCGCGGCTTCACGCGCCTGCGCTGGCAGCTGCTGAATACCGTCGCTGAGGCCGGCACGGCGAGCCGCGAGCAGATCCACGACATCCTGAACCCCTTCGCCTCAGCTGAGGAGCTCGATCGGCTCGCAGCCGGGCTGGTGAGCGACGGCCTGTTCGCTGCAGCGAGCGACGGCGAGCGATTGAGCATCACGGAGGCCGGCAAGGCGGAGCATGGGCGGCTGCTGGAGTTGCAGCAAACGGTGCGTACGCGGGCCTTCGCGGGGATCAGCCCTGAGGAGTACGCGACAACCATGGACGTCCTGCAGCGCGTCGCGCGCAACCTGAGCGAGCCGCCTGCGCCGGACAGCGCAGAGCGGAGCCAGGCGCCATGAGCCGTCGCGCCTCGCGCAGACAAGCTGCTGCCCAAGGCGTGCAGCCGCCGCAGCTGCCCGATGAGCTCCCCACCTTCTCCGGGCCGGTCGTGCTCGACGATGATGCTACGCTCAGCGGCGTAACCATCCTCGATGCCGATCTGTCGGGCGCCGAGGCCGCCGACATCCTCCTTAGCCAGGTAGTGGGCCGTCGCCTGCGCCTCGCTCAGGCCGAGCTGCGTCTCACCCAGCTCACCGATGTGCTGCTCGACACCAGCGACCTCGCCGGCGCTACGTTCACGAAGCCCCAGCTCTCGCGGGTCGCCATGCTCGGCTGCCGGCTGCTGGGGCTGGCGCTCCTCGACGCCCGTCTCGACGACGTGCTCGTGCAGCGGTGCAATGCTGAGGCGCTGCGCTGCTGGAACAGCAGGCTGCGGGCCGTGTGCTTCGAGCGGTGCACGCTGCGGGCCGCCTCGTTCACCGGCTCCGACCTCAGCGGGGTGGTTTTCCGCGACTGCGATCTGAGCGGCGCCGATCTCCGCGACACCACCCTGCGCGGCGCCGATCTCCGCGGCTCGACGATCGCCGGCCTCCAGGTTGGCCTGCGGGAGCTTCAGGGCGCTATCATCTCGCCCGCTCAGGCCGTGGAGCTCGCCCAGCTGCTCGGCATGACCGTCACGCCCGATGAGGCCGCCGAGTAGTCCGAGAAGATACGCCGATGCAGCATGATCCCGAGTTCGAGCGGCTGATCGCCGCGGCCAAGGCCTACGAGATGGAGGGCTGGGACTGGAGCGCCTTCGAGGGGCGCTACGTCGAGACGCCGCCGCCTTGGGATTACCACGCCGTGGTGATGGCCTCGCTGCCCAAGGCCAGCAGCCTGCTCGACATGGGCACCGGCGGCGGCGAGTTCCTCAGCAGCCTCGCGCCCCTGCCGCCCGAAACCTGGGCCACCGAGGCCTATCTGCCGAACGTCCCTGTGGCTCGGGCGCGCCTGGCGACCCTCGGCGTATCTCTGGTGACGGTTGAGGATGAGCATCGGCTGCCGCTGCCGGATGCCAAGTTCGACCTCGTCATCAACCGGCACGAGTCGTTTGATGCGGGCGAGGTGCGGCGCATCCTCAGGCCGGGCGGCCTCTTCATCACCCAGCAGGTCGGTGGGCGCGACAACGAGGAACTGAACATCGCGCTCCAGGAGCAGGTCACGCTCAGCTATGGCGACTGGAACGCCGCTACGGCGGCTGCCCAGCTGCGCGATGCCGGCCTGGAGGTGCTGGAGGAGCGCGAGGCGGCCAGCCCCGGTCGCTTCGCCGACATCGGCGCCGTGGTGATGTATCTGCGGATCACGCCCTGGCAGATCCCCGAATTTAGCGTAGCGGCGTTCCGCCCGCAGCTCCTAGCGCTCCACCGGCGGATGCTGGCGGAGGGCGGCCTGGCCACGAGCATCCACCGCTTCCTTGTTGTGGCCAGGCGGCCTGCGGAATGAGGCGAAGGCTCGCAAGGGTTCTGCTGAGCTAGGTTAGCGGGCAGGCGCCGTGGTAGGGCCGGCACGCAGCAAGCTCAATGCTCAATGCTCAATGCTCCGCCACTCAGGAGCGCCGGCAGCGCCTCGAGGCTCTCGATCTCGGCGTGGGCCTGCGCCCGCTCGGGCCAGGCGGCCTGGATGTGCCCCCAGGGTCCGCGGCGCAGAAACACCGCCCACATCCCGGCGGCCCTCGCTGGCAGGACATCGTTATCGAGCCGGTCGCCGACGTAGAGGATCTGCTCGGCCGGTACGCCCGCCTCGGCGGCCAGCCGGGCGAAAAAGGCCGGGTCCGGCTTGTGCACGCCCCAGCGGGCAGAGGCGGCGACGAGATCGACCGAGAGGCCGATCGCGGCCAGCGCGGCCTCGGCCCAAGCTGGCTGGTTCCCGGCGATGCCGATGCGTAGCCCGGCGGCCCGCAGTTGGCTGAGGGCCGGGCGCACATCGGGGTAGAGGTCGGTCGCGTCGAAGCCCTCGGGCTGTCCGGCGGCGGCGCGCGCCGCTCGCGCCTGAGCTAAGTCGAAGCCGGGGCGCAGCAGCGTGAAGGCCTCCCGATGATCCCGGCGTTGGGCGATCACGGCGCCAAGCGCCGCAAAGAAGGTCAGGTGGGTCACGCCGAGCCAATCGGCCCAGCCGGCCCAATGGCGCGTCTCGTCGATCAGCGTCTCGCCCACATCGAGGCAGACCCAGCGGATCGTGCCGGGCGCCGGCGGCCAGGTATGCATAGCTCCTCCTCGCAGTTACGTTGCTTCAGGGGAGCCTACCATAGGGGCGCCGGCGAGGCATACGCCAATAGACTGACAGGTGCGGCTGCGCTTCGCCCTCAGCGGTGTAATGTCAGCGGGAGCTGGCGCCCCAGAGACGTTTCTCAAGCCCTGAATGTAGACAATGGGCTATTCACAAAGGGGCGCGGATCGGCGACAATGCACGCACCGCGCCGGGCAGGTTGGCTCCCCGTCACGGTCACGCCAAGGAGGGTGCTGTGAGCAAGCCTGACCTGAGCACGTTCAGCTTTGCCGTCGATCTAGAACAAGGTGTTGTGCCGCTCTCAAAGGCGGCCTCATCC
>DAOUGF010000734.1:0-5799 GCA_034429295.1 Chloroflexaceae bacterium | reverse complement strand
GATGAGCCGGCAGCGCGCGGCGCTCTGGGCCTTCTGGTGCGCCTTGGGCGCCCTGGCCTATAGCTACCTGGGCTTCCCGCTGCTCACCGCGCTGCGGGCGCTGATCAGGCCGCGGCCGCTGCGCCAGGACGAGAGCTACCGCCCGTCGGTCTCGCTGATTATCGCGGCCCATAACGAGGCCGCCCTGATCCTGGCGAAGCTCGAGAACACCGAACGGCTCGACTACCCGCCCGAGCTGATCGAGGTGCTGGTGGCCTCCGACGGCTCCGACGACGGCACGCCGGAGCTGGCGGCGGCCTGGGGTGGCGTCCGGGTGCTCGCGCTGCCGCGGCAGGGCAAGAACAGCGCGCTGAACGCCGCCGCGGCCGCGGCCCGCAACGAGATCCTGGTCTTCACCGACGCGGACAGTATGCTGGAGCCGCAGGCGCTGCGCCGGCTGCTGGCCCCCTTTGCCGACCCTGAGGTGGGCGGGGTGGCCGGCGACTTCCGCTATGCGGGGGAAGGGCAGCGGGGCGAGCGGGCCTACTGGAGCTTCGATCGGGCGCTCAAGGGCTGGCAGAGCCGCGCCGGCAGCCTCACCTCGGCCAGCGGCCAGCTCTACGCTATCAGGCGCGAGCTCTTCCGGCCGCTGCCGCCCGGCGTGACCGACGACTTTTTCATCTCGGTGCAGGCGCCGCTCGCGGGGCGGCGGCTGGTCTTTGCGCCCGATGCCGTGGCCACGGGGCCGCAGGCCGCCACGGCGCGGGCCGAGTTCCGGCGCAAGGTGCGCGTTGCCACCGCCGGCCTGCGGGGCGTCTGGATGGCCCGCGCCGCCCTGAACCCGTGGACCCACGGCCTCTTCGCGCTGCAGCTGCTCTCCCACAAGCTGCTGCGCCGCCTAGCTGCGGTGCCGCTGCTGGTGCTCAGCGGGGCGGCCCCGCTGCTCTGGAGGTGCGGCCCGCTCTTCCGCCTGACGGCGGCGGGGCTCTGGGGGCTGCACTGCCTCGGCCTCCTTGGCTTTCTGCTCCGCGACCACAAGCTGGGCCGGCTCCGGCTGCTGAGCCTGCCCTTCTACTTCGAGCTCGTTAATTGCGCCATGCTCGCCGCGCTGGCGAGCCTGCTCCGCGGCGAGCGCCACGATCTCTGGGCGCCCGAGCGGCCCGCGAGCATGGCGTCCGCGAGCGCCCTTGGCCGAACGTCGGCCGACAAGCGCTCCCTTGAAACCCTGGGAAGGTAGGAGTTATGGGGCTGCAACAGTTCTTGATGCTGATGCTGCGCGGCTGGTGGGTGATCGTCCTTGCCACGCTGGTCACCGCCGGGAGCACCGCGTTCTTCGTCTCGCGGCAGGAGCCGGAGTATCGTGCGACGACCACGGTTGAGATCGTGCCCCATGTGCTGCTCGACTCGCGGGAGGCCGTCGATGTCTACAATCTCCTCGACAAGCGCAGCCTCAGCAACACCCTGGCTCGCAAGGCCGAGGGCAGCTCGATGGCCCAGCTCGTAGCGACGAAGCTCGGCGTCAGCCCCGATGTGATCGACCGGGCCGACATCTCGGCGATCGTGCTGCCCGACTCCAACATCATCGAGATCCGCGCCTCGAGCTCGGATCGGGAGCTGGCCGCCGCGATCGCTAACACGATCAGCGACGAGATGCTCGGCCAGAACAGCACCAAGATCCTGCAGATCGAGGCGATCGACCGGGCCACCCCGCCGAGCGCGCCGATCGCGCCGCAGCCCACCCGGATGCTGATCCTCGGCATTTTCTCCGGCGTTCTGCTGGGCATCCTGCTGCTCCTCACGGAGCATCTGATCCGAGGGGGCCAGAGCGGGCCCGGCGGCGGCGCCTGGGCCGACGGCGACCGCCATCAGCAGCAGCCGCGGCTCACCCCGCCGGTGGTAGCGAGCAGCGCCTTGAACACCAGCGAGAAGTAGGGCCTCGCACCGCCTGACCAAACGCCCGTAACGAGGTGCTCCCATGTTGCATCTGCGCCGCGGCGCCGTGCTGTGCGCCCTGGTTCTCGCCCTGCTGCCGCGCTCGAGCCTGCAGGCCCAGGCGTTGCCGCCCTTCGAGCCTCGCTACGACCTGACGGCCAACGGCGTGATCGACAGCGCCGACGCCAGCACGGCCGCCAGCGGCTGGAGCGACCTGGCCGGCACGGACCCCTGCGCCCTCGACGGGCTGAGCGCCCTCGACCTCAACAGCGACGGCTGCCTGGATGTCGCCGATGTGCAGTTGCTCGCCGCCCGCGTGGGCGCCACCACGCCTCAGGCCTGGCCCGAGGCGGCCAGCGGAGCGCCGGCTGCCGTCTGGACGGTCGACTCGGAGGGCGCTGAGCAGGACGCCCAGATCGGCGACGGCATCTGCCGCACCAGCAGGAACCGCTGCACGCTGCGGGCCGCTATTCAGGAGGCCAACCACAGCGTCGGGCCCGACACGATCACCTTCGATGTGCGCAACTCTGATGGCAGCTGCCCCTCCGTCGTCACCATCAATCCCGACTCCGAGGGCTACGGCCCGCTCGCCCTCGATGATCCGCGGGGCGATGGGACGACGATCGACGGCTACACCCAATGCGGTGCCAGGCCCAACAGCGAGCCGGTGCGGGGGAATGCCGTGATCAAGATCGAGCTGCGGGGCAGCCGGAACCTCAACGTCCACGGCCTGCGCATCCTCTCGGCCCACAACGTGGTGCGAGGGTTGGCGCTCTACAACTGGGACCGGCAGATCGAGGTCTACGGGGGGCGGGCCCGCTACAACCGGATCGAGGGCAACTTCATCGGCACGAACGCGGCCCAGAACTTCGTCTCCGGCGGCCTGGGCACCCACCACAGCGAGGGCATCCGCTTCCAGATCGGCGCCAGGCACAACGTCCTCGGCTGCGGCTCCTTCGACGCGAGCGACCAGTTCCAGCCTTGCACCGACCCGGCCCGGGCCTACGCGGCCCGCAACATCATCGCCGGCAATGGGAACGACGGCATCCACCTGGAGCGGGAGGCCTACCACAACCATATCGTCGGCAACTACGTCGGCCTCAAGCAGGACGGCGAGACCATCCTGCGCAACGCTGCCGATGGCGTGGATTTCGAGCAGGGGCCGCAGCACAACTGGCTCGGCGGGCTGACGCCGCTGGAGCGGAACGTGATCAGCGGCAGCAGCTCGGACGGGATCGAGATCTCCCACGGCACCTGGACCCAGTTCAACCACGTGGTCGGTAACTACTTCGGCCTCGACGCCAGCGGCACGAAGGCGCGGCCAAACCAGCACAACGGCATCAGCTTCGAGGATACCGTGGACCAGAACTATGCCTACGAGAATGTGGTCTCCGGCAACGGCGACAGCGGCTTCCGCTTCTATGTGCTGGCGACGCGCAACGTGGTGCGCAACAACATCGTCGGGCTCGCCGCCGACGGCGAGACGCCACTGCCGAACGGCGCTAACGGCGTGTATGTGATGGGGGGCAGCCAACACAACCTGCTCCTGGAGAATGTGATCGCCCACAACCACGACCACGGCATCTTCCTCGCCAGCACCTCGGACAGCGACCACAACGGCATCGGCGAGACCTACTACAACACGATCAGCAAGAACCAGATCTTCAACAATCGTCGCCAGGGCATCTCCTTCTACGGCAAGGAGGGGATCTATCCGAACCAGAACCTGGCGGCGCCGCGGCTCATCCGCGCCAGCACGAGGCGGGTGGAGGGCACGGCCTGCGCCGGCTGCCGGATCGAGGTTTTCCTGGCCGACAAGACGACGCTCACGCCAAGCGATGGCGACCACAGCGGCGAGGGGTTGGAGTTCATCGGCGAGGGCATGGCCGATGGCGCGGGCAACTTCAGCATCGCCGTGCGGGAACTCGAGCTCGGCGCGATCGTCACCGTGACGGCGACCGATGTCGAGGGCAACAGCTCGATGTTCGCCCGCAATATCGCGGTGACCGAGGTGGCGATCCCCGAGCCGACGGTCGCGCCGACGCTGACATCCACGCCGCCGCCCTCGGCGACACCAACCACAACCCCAGAGCCCACCCCAAGCCCGGAACCCACCGCAACCAGAACCCCAGGGGAGGCGCCGCTGGAGGGGCGGCTCTGGATGCCGCTGCTGCGACGGTAGGCTGCGCCCACGAGGAGGCGCGGCGCTCATGCCGAAAGGCGCGATTCTGCATTCACATTAGGGAGGCTGTTATGGCCCGGCTCTCATCTCAATCGGCGGGACGTGGAGTCGCTCTGATCGCGGCCGTCTGCGCGCTCGGCCTGCTCGCAGCGCTGCTCCGGGCCGGCGTGGCGGGCGCGTCGGGGGAGACGGTGCTCACCCTTGAGCCGGTGGGCGAGGTTCGGGCCGGCCAGCTGATCACGGTGCGGCTGGTGGCCCGCAACGCCCAGGATCTGGCGGGCTTCCAGGGAGTGGTGCAGTACGACCGGGCGGGCCTACGCCTGACCGGCGCCTCGGTGGATGGCGGCCTTGGCCGGGGCGGCCGCGGCGTGCTGCCCCTCGGCCCGGTGATGAGCGACGGCTCCGTGGCGCTCGGCGCGGCCACCTGCCCGCTCCGCGACTGCGCCAGCCTGCAGACACGGTTGGCGGCCCGCGTCGAGCGGGGCGTGAGCGGCAGGGTGGAGCTTGGCACCCTGGAGTTCGTCAGCGCCGCGCCCGGTAGCTACCGTCTGAGCCTCGATGGTGTGCAGTTCGTCGATCCCCAGGGCAACCGGTTGCAGGTACGGGCCGAGCCGCTGCTCCTGGAGGTACGGGCGCCGTAGGACGACAGGGCGGTTTGGCAGCGAAAAACTTGAAGGCGAAGGCGCAAAGCCGTGAAAGAGCAGACGCAAAACGGGGAGCAGTTAGCCGGCGGGTGGCGAGTGGCGTTGGCCTTCGCGCTCGTATTGCTCGCGTTCCAGACCTCTTCCACGCTGCATGCCCAAGGCGGGCCGCCCGTGGACTTGCGCTACGACCTGACCGGCAACGGCCGCGTTGACTATAACGATGCCGCGACCCTGCGAGACAGCTGGAGCAGCCTGCAGAACGAGGGCCGCTGCGACGCCGCCGGGCTGGAGGGCCGCGACCTCAACGGCGACGGCTGCCTGGACGTGGCCGACGTCCAGCTGGTTGCCGCCCGGCTGGGCCTGGGCCCCGACGAGCTCCAGGACGCCCCTGGGCTGGCCCAGGCTGAGGAGACCTTCATAGTCGACTCGGCCGGGAACGAAGACGACGCCGTGAGGGGTGATGGCCAGTGCCGCACTGCGGCCGGCACCTGCACCCTGCGGGCGGCGCTGCAGGAGGCCAATGCCCGGCGCGGCCCCGATCGCATCCACTTCAATATCCGCAATGCTGATGGCAGCTGCCCCAACCTGGTGACGATCAAGCCGAGCAGAGACGCGCCCGAGTTCTTCCTGATCGAGGACGACTGGACCACGATCGACGGCTACACGCAGTGCGGAGCGCGCCCCAACAGCGAGGCTGTGGCCGGCAACGCGATCATCAAGATCCAGCTCGACGGCGGCTACGGCTCGAACAACTATCCGGCGCGCAACGGCGTGGACGGGATCACCATCCGCTCGGCCAACAACCTGGTCCGTGGCCTCGCGATCTTCCGCTGGGACCACCAGATCCTGATCACCGGCGACCGCGCCGACTACAATCGCATCCAGGGCAACTTCCTCGGCACCAGCGCCGATAACGTCCATCAGCTCACCTCAGGCTCCACCCACCACCGCGAGGGCCTCAGGATCTGGTACAACGCCAGGTTCAACGTGATCGGCTGCGGCAGCTTCAGCGGCGAGCAGTTCCAGCCCTGCACCGATCCGGCCGAGGCCTACGCGGCCCGC
>DAOUGF010000733.1:0-3167 GCA_034429295.1 Chloroflexaceae bacterium | reverse complement strand
GCGGCGCCGATGCCCATGGCCTCGGCGATCTCCTCTGGGGTGGGCTCCCGTTGCATGGATTGCTGCAGCTTGTGGCTGGTGCGCTTCACCTGGCTGATGGCCTCACCCATATGCACCGGCAGGCGGATGGTGCGGCTCTGGTCGGCGATGGCGCGGGTGATCGCCTGGCGGATCCACCAGGTGGCGTAGGTGGAGAACTTGTGGCCCTTGGTGTAGTCGAACTTCTCGACGGCCCGCATCAGGCCGATATTGCCCTCCTGCACCAGGTCCATCATCGTCAGGCCGTAGGAGGTGTATTTCTTGGCGATCGAGACCACGAGCCGCAGGTTGGCCTGGATCAGATGCTGGCGCGCGTCCTGGCCTTTGGCGAAGGCCCGCTCAAGGGCTAACTTCTCCTGACCGCTCTCGTACTCCTCCCGCTCCAGCCGCTGCCGGGCCAGATCGCCCGCCTCCATGGCCTTCGCCAACTCAACCTCCTGCTCGGCGGTGAGCAGTGAAACCTGACCGATCTCCTGGAGGTACATGCGCACCGGGTCGTCGAAGGCGATGTCGGTGAAGTCGGGGAGCTCGGCCAGCGACTCGTCGTCGCTCAGGGTGCCGTTCGGCTCCAACTCGGCCAGCGACTCGACTACCTTGATCCCCTCGGCCTGCAGCATCGCGTAGAGCTGATCGATCTCGGCCACGTGCAGTTCCGGCTGCGGGTATACCTCGAGGATATCGCTGTAGGTGAGATAGCCGCGACCGCGGGCCATCGCTACCAACTGCTCACTCATCGGCCCCGACTCCTGTGTGGATGACTCGTTCTGCGTTACCATCCTCGTCCCCAGGGAACGCCTGACAGCCACTGTTCGGCGCAATGGAACCGCGATGCGTGCATTAACATAATACACGCACTGTCAAGGATTTCCTGTTGTCCTTCGTTTGAGCTACGTTGCGGCCACCCGCCACGGCCGCTCGTACGACAATTGTTCGTATCAAAAAGCGGGAACTAATGAGGGCCGGAGCGAGCGCGCCGCTCACTCAGGCCCCTCACAGCTGCTGGCGCTGCCTTTCGGCAAAAAGATGAGGTTGAGTAAGTCACTCACACCTCATCTGTGAAGCACCGTAGAGGGACGCGGTCGTGGCACCCCATTAGCCTTACCAAGAAGTACTATAGCATTATGCAATGGTTAAAGTCAACCCCTCCCCCGCGACGAATCGTCCCGTCTCACGTGCTGTTCATTTTTTCACAAGATTCGGGCCGGGCTGGCGGGCGCCCGTAGAACGTAGTCCGTAGTCCGTAGTCGGTAGTCCGTACAGCGAGAGCCTCACAAAGCCAGGGAGCCAAGCGGCATGGCCAACAAGGTCGCCTGAAATTGCACCAGTAGAGCTTTCCACAGTGAGCTGCTGGTAGAGACCACCGACGACGGGCGACCGACGACCGTCCGCAGCCTGCCCGACCGTAGTCCGTCGTCTGTCGTCGGTCTCACCCATCCCCTATCCCACTTCCGAACTGCACAACTGGAGTACAATAAGGGCGGGACCGTGTAATGAGGAGCTGCCGTGAAGATCCATCTCGATGTCTGGTCCGACTTTGTCTGACCGTTCTGCTTTCTTGTAGCCTCCAGTTTGGATAGGCTTCAGCGTGAAGAATCCGTCGCGATCCGCTGGCGCTCCTTCGAGCTGCGCCCGAAGGGATCGCCGCCGATGCCGCCGGAGTACCGCGCCATGATCATGGCGGGGCGCCCGCGGCTGATCGCCATGGCCCGCGAGCAGTACGGCCTCGAGCTGAATCAGGGCCCCTTCGGCATCGATAGCCGCCCCGCGCTGATCGGCGCTAAGTACGCCGAGGCAGCTGGTGTTGGCGAGGCATACCACCGCGCTGTCTTCAGCGCCTACTGGGAGCAGGCGGCCGATATCAGCGACCTCGACACCCTCGCCGGGATCGCCGTGGCCGTAGGTCTCGACCGGGAGGCGTTCCTTGCCGCCCTCGACGATCCGGCCTTCATCGATGCCGTGGACGCCGATATCGCCCAAGCCCACGCCTACGGGCTCAACGCGGTGCCGGCGCTGGTCTTCGCCGACCGCTATCTTGTGTCGGGCGCCCAGCCCTACCCTGTGTTGAAGCAGGTGGCGGCGCAGGTGCGGGCCGAGCTAGAGAAGGGTGAGCCAGGGTCGTGAGCGCCGATACGAACTACGACGAGCTTGCGGTGAGGGTGATGGCCCGCTGCGACTTGCTCGGCGCCATCTCGGAAGAGGAAGGCCGGCTCACGCGGCGCTCGTTGACGCCTGCCATGCGCCGGGTGCACGACGAGGTGGCGGGCTGGATGCGCGCGGCCGGCATGGCGGTGCGGGAAGATGGGATCGGCAGCCTGCGGGGCCGCTACGAGGCGGAACGCCCCGGCGCGCCCACGCTGCTGATCGGCTCGCACCTCGATAGCGTCCGCGATGCGGGTCGCTACGACGGCGTGCTCGGCGTGCTGGTGGGTCTCGCCGCGGTGGAGGCGCTGCACGGCGCCGGCAGGCGGCTGCCGTTTGCAGTCGAGGTGGTCGCCTTCACCGATGAGGAGGGGGTGCGCTTCGGGCGCTCCTTCTTCGGCAGTATGGTCGCCGCGGGCTGCTTCGACCCGGCCCTGCTCGCGCTCGAGGACGCCGACGGCATCAGCCTCGCCGCGGCGCTCGCGGCCTTCGGCTGCGACCCTGCCAACTTCGCCGCCGACGCGCTGCGGCCTGAGGAGCTGCTCGGCTACCTGGAGGTGCATATCGAGCAAGGCCCGCTGCTGGAGGCCCGCGGCCTGCCTCTCGGGGTCGTGAGCGCTATCGCCGGGGCCACCCGCGCCACGCTGCGGCTGCAGGGTGTGGCCGGCCACGCCGGCACGGTGCCGATGGAGTTGCGCCGTGACGCCCTCTGCGCCGCCGCCGAGATCGTGCTCGCGGCCGAGGTCGCGGCCCGCGCCACGCCCGGCCTCGTCGCCACCGTCGGGCAGATCAGCGTCCTGCCAGGCGCGGGCAATGTGATCCCCGGCGCGGCCACCCTCAGCCTCGATATCAGGCACCAGGACGACGGGACGCGCCTGGCCGCCGTCGAAGCGCTGCGTGCCCGCGTCGTCGAGCTCGCTGCCGCACGGGGCGTGGCCCTGGAGTGGGAGGAGCTGCAGAGCACCCCGGCCGTGCCGATGGCTCCGGCC
>DAOUGF010000732.1:0-8339 GCA_034429295.1 Chloroflexaceae bacterium | reverse complement strand
GCCAGCACCTCGGCCTCGCTGACCCG
The DNA here is from genome assembly GCA_034429295.1 of Chloroflexaceae bacterium. GTDB lineage: Bacteria > Chloroflexota > Chloroflexia > Chloroflexales > Chloroflexaceae > OHK40. The sequence goes on along the minus strand of DAOUGF010000732.1, from coordinate 8,313 downwards.
CTCGCCGGGGCGCAGCACCACGAAGGCGCGGATCTCGGTGTCGCCGTCGGGCGTGGGCACGCCGACGACGGCGGCTTCCAGTACTTTGGGGTGCTCGTAGAGCACCTCCTCCACGTCGCGGGGGTAGATGTTGTATGGCCCGGCGACGATCATCTCCTTCTTGCGCTCGATCACCTGGAAGTAGCCGTCGGCTGTCATGCGGGCGATGTCGCCGGTGCGCAGCCAGCCGTCGGGCGTGAGTGCCTCGGCCGTCTCCTCTGGTCGCTGCCAGTAGCCTCGCATCAGTTGGGGGCCGCGCACCAGTAGCTCGCCTATCTCGCCGGCGGGGAGGTCGGCGCCCGTCTCCATGTCCACGATCTTCGCGTCGGTGCCCGGCAGCGGCAGGCCGATCGTGCCGGGGCGTCGTTTGCCCCAGAGCGGGTTGGCGTGGGTGGCGGGGCCGGCCTCGGTGAGGCCGTAGCCTTCGACCAGGCGCGCCCTGGTGATGCGCTCGAAGCCTTCCTGCACTTCGATGGGCAGGGGCGCGGCGCCGGAGAGGCAGGCTTTCAGCGAGGAGAGGCCGAACTTGCGCACGTCGCGCACCTCGTTCAGGGCGGCGTACATTGGCGGGACGCCGGGGAAGATCGTGGGGCGCTCGCGCTTGATCGTGCTCAGCACATGCTGGGTCTCGAAGGTCGGCAGGAGGATCATCGTGGCGGCGAGGGCCACGCTGAAGTTCAGGCAGGCGGTCATGCCGTAGGAGTGGGAGAAGGGGATGGCGCAGAGCACCCGCTCGGCTCCTGGCACGGCCCCGGCGAACCAGGCGCTCGTCTGCAGCGCGTTGGCGTAGAGGCTGGCGTGGCTGTGGAGCACGCCCTTGGCCTGACCCGTGGTGCCGGAGGTGTAGAGGATCACCGCGTCGTCGGCGGGGTCGGGCGGCGGGAGCGGGGCGGCGTCGCCGGAGGCCAGCAGCCGTTGCAACCAGAGCGCGCCGCGGGCGATCGCGTCCGGCACCCGGTGGCCCTCCCGCTCCTGTCGCAGCAGGGTGAAGAGCGTGCGCTGCGCGGTGGGGAGATACTCTTTTAGGTTGGTGTATATCACTCTGCGGAGGCCGGTCGCGGCCCTGGCCCGCTCCACCAGCTGGTAGAACATGCTCAGGGCCACGATCGTGGTGGCGCCCGAGTCGCTGAGCTCGTGGGCGAGGGCCTCGGCGTCGAAGAGCGGGTTAGTGAGCACCACGACGGCGCCGGCCATCAGCGCGCCGTAGTAGCAGATCACGGCTTGGGGGATGTTGGGGAGCAGCAGCAGCACTCGTTCGCCGGGCGCAACCCCGGCGGCGCGCAGGCCCCTGGCGAAGCGGCGCACCTCCTCCCGCAGCTCCCGGTAACTGAGCGTACGGCCATAGAAGCTGATCGCCGCGGTTCCGGGGAAGGCCTCGGCGGCAGCGTCGAGCAGTGCCGTCAGCGGCGCCGGCTGCAGTTCGAGCGTGTGGGGCACGCCCTCGTCGTAGTGCTGGAGCCAGGGCTTTGAGTCCATCGTTCGCTTCGCTCACTCTGGTGATGACGTGACCGCCCTTGCTTCGCTCGGGCCAGGTGACAAGGTGGCCGCCCTTGCTTCGCTCGGGCTAGGGGACACCTATCGGCACCGTCAGGGTGTCCCCCCGTCCCCTTGTCACCTTGTCATCCTGTCATCCTGTCCCCTTAAGTCACCTCAACTCTACACAATGACGGGCGCCTCGCGCCAGGAGCGCGGCCCTTCGAGGAAGCGGTCGAGCAGGCGGTTCACGGCGGCGGGGCGCTCGAGGTGGGGCAGGTGGCGGGTGTACTTCACCACCTCGAGGCGGGCGTCCGGCAGCAGGCGGTGGCTCTGCTCGGCCTGGCTCACCGGGGCAATGAAGTCCCACTGGCCGGCGATGATCAGAGTGGGCGTCTTGACTTGGGGCAGCACGAGGGTGCCATCCCAGCGGAAGAGCGTGCCGGCGAGCACGCGCTGGATCACGGCGACGGGCGCATGGGTGGTGGGCATCACCACGGGGCGCAGGCCCTCAAGGATGCCGAGGGGGATCGGGAGTTTCACGACGAACTCGTGGAGCGGGTTCAGGCGCATCTTCGGGCCGGTGGCCACGAGCACCAGCCGGCTCACCCGCTGGGGCTGGGTGGCGGCGAAGGTGATCGCGATCGGCCCGCCGAAGCTGTGGGCCATGAGGATGAAAGGCTCCTCAACGGCGAGCTGCGTCAACACCTGGGTGAAGTCCCAGAGGAACTCCTCCAGCGAGTAGGCGGAGTTCACCACTTGGGAGCGGCCGTGGCCTCGCAGGTCGGGGGCGATCACGCGGTAGCGCTCGGCGAGGTGCGCGATCTGATAGGTCCACTGCTCGAGGTTGCCGCCGCAGCCGTGGATACAGACGACCGTGCCGCGGGCGGGGCCCTGCAGCGGGCCAACATCAACCACGCTCAGCCGCACCGGCGCCGTTCCGGCTACCTGGAGCTCCTTGCGAAAGGGCGTCAGGTCCATGCCACCACCCTTGATGTAGGATCACAGGAGCACGAAGCGATCGCGCAGGAAACGCCTCGGCCCTACGGCTCCAGAAACTCCCGCAATGCCCGCTCGAAGGCCTGCGGGCGCTCGTCCATCGGGTTATGCAGGGCGCCCGGTATCTCGACATAACGGGCGTTAGGGATCCGTGCGGCCAGGCGGCGGGAGTGGCTTGGGGGGACGAGGCTGTCGAGCTGCCCCGAGATCACCAAGGTGGGGCGAGTGATCTGGCCGAGGCGATCGCCGGCTTGGGTGGCGAAGAGCGAGCGATACAGGCGGTGGAGCGGCTCGGGCTCGAAGCCGGCGAGGTAGGAGCCGCGACGCAGCCAGGGGCGTAACCAGCCGCCGCCGTGCTCGTGGGGCACGCGCCTGCCGATCGGGCTGGCGATGCGGGCGCCGAGCAGCATCAGGCGGAAGATGGCCCAGCCGTAGGAGGGCAGCAGGTAGGTGCGGGAGAAGCTGGGCATCATGGCCGGGTCGATCGCGGGGGCCACAAGCACCAGCCGGTCGATCAGGTCGGGCCGCTGCAGAGTCAGTTCGCAGGCCACGCTGCCGCCCATCGAGTGGCCGATCAGAGAGATCTGCTCGAGACCCAGCTGATCGCAGAAGGCGGCCACGGCCTCGGCCAGCCCGGCGATGCTGGTGGCGCGGCCGATGGGCGACTGCCCGTGGCCGGGGATGTCGAGCGCGAAGCAGCGATGGTCGTGGCCGAGAGCGAGCAGCGTGCTCCACCAAAGCTCCTTGAAGGCGCCCCAGCCGTGGAGCATCACCACCACCGGGCCTTGCTCGCCCGCCTGCAGATAGCTGATCGCCAGGCCCGGGTGGGTGTGGGCGCTGATCGCCACGCCTGATGCCCTGCGTGCGGTGTTCTGGTGCGTCGGAGAGCGAAGCATGGGAGCATTATACACGAGGGCCTCCTTGGCCTAAATCGCCCGCACCTCTGGCTTGGGGGGCGGCCGGGGCGCGACGAGCTGGCGGGCCAGGGGCAGGAACGCTGCGGCGCGCCGCACGTAATCTCGCGCTGTGGGGTTGGCGCGGATGGCCCGCGGGTCCATGATGCCCTGGTTGTGCCAGGCGGCCAGGGTGCGCCAGCTCACCGGCGAGCCCTCATAGGCGGCGCGGTAGAGCCCGCGCTCCAGGTTGGCCGCCAGATACACCACCGCCAGGTCGTCGCGGCTGATCTCAGCGGTGATCGCCGCGAACAGCTCCTCGCGGCTCGCGTAATCTGCCGGGTTGATCTGGCTGCCCTCGACCGTCACAGGTACGCTGATCACCTGAGAGTTGGCCAGCGGCAGCTCCCGGCGCAGGATCTCGAGGGCGACCGAGGGGCGCAGGTTGGCCGGCCAGACGCTGAAGTTGCTGCCCGGCATGTGGGTGTTCACGTGGCGCTGCAGATCCTGGTAGAGCGGCGTAAAGATCCGCAGCGGCGCGATGTCGTCCTCCAGCCAGCCGAAGTTCTCGTTGTAAATCACCAGGGCGATGACGGCGGCGAACTCCTCGGTGCTCATACCGGAGAGCGAGGGGTGATTATGGCGCTGTGCCGCCGCCAGGATGAGCGGCCGCAGCCGCTCCATGCGCCGCGCCAGATCGGGGCGCACATAGGGCTCGATACTAGGGCCGGGCTGGCGCGTGGCTGAGGGGCGCGCGCCGTGGGTGAGGTTTGCGGCGCTGCTGGCCGCTACCTCCATCCGCGGCGGGGCTGCCTGCGCGCCGAGCTGCGGCGCGAGCAGCGCCAGGAGCGCGGCCAGTAGCCAGGCCGTAGGTCGAAAGAACAACAATCGCGAAGCTGTAGGCATCTGTCTGTCTCGTGCTGGTGTGACGGCAGGTTCCACGCTGCGCTGCGTCCGGCGCCAGCGGGCCGGGCGGGGGCCGGCGCCGGGGCGAAGTGTAGCATCGGGGGGCGTCTCCGGCATCATCGCAGGGGCGGAACTTGCGGATGGCGCCGCCCCTTTCCAGGGCGCTCTGTTGGAGATTTTAGCCAAGGATCCTCGCTCCTGAGCCACGCATATGGGCGGCGTTCGCTAAAAACCCTTGACACCCCTCTGCGGCCCCACGTATAATGGGCAGCGATGGACAGGGAGACCTTCGAGCAGCTGGTTGTCGAGGCCCTTGAGAGCCTACCAGACGCCTTCGCCACGTATCTCGACAATCTCGAGGTGCTTGTTGAGCGGAGACCTACGCGCGAGCAGCGCCGGGCCCTCCGCGTCAAGCCCTGGCAGACGGTCTACGGGATGTATGATGGCGTGCCCCTCACGGAGCGAACCCATAACACCCTGGCCCCGCCCGACACGATCGTGATCTTTATGGACCCGCTGGTCCGTGATTTTCCAAGCCCGGCCCTGCTGCGGGATCAGGTGCGGCGTACCGTGCTCCACGAGCTTGCCCACGCCTTTGGCATCAGCGATGAGCGTCTGCGTGAGCTCGGGGCCTACTAAGTAATGAGACGCACCCCCCCACTGCGCACCCTGGCGCTCGTTGCAGTCTACCTCATCGCCCTGGCTGTGGCCGGCGCTCTGATTATTCAGACGTTGGAGTTGGCCAGAACGTTGCCTGTGGCGCGGGCGGCCGCCGTGGAGCGGGCCAATGCTACGGCCACGGCGCAGCCCACAGCGGCGCCGCTGATCGTGCTGCCCACCCCCGTGCCGCCCACGCCCGTCCCCACCGCCGCCGACCCTGAAACCGAGCCGGTGAGCTATCACCCCAAGAGCGGCCGCTACGTAGTGGTCTGGCTGCCGCCGAACTTCGCGGGCGGCGCCAGCGAGTCGTTCTTCGCCAACGCCGACATTATCGACGATATCAGCCCCTTCTGGTACTCCACCGATTCCAGCGGGCGGCTCTACGGCACCCGCAACGATGAGCTGGTCCGCATCGCCCACGAGAACAATGTCCGCATCATCCCCTCTATCCATAATGTGGGCAACCCCGGGGCAGTCGTGCCGGTGCTCGCGGATCCGCAGCGCCGCGCTCGCCATATCCAGAATATCGTGGACGAGGTGCTCGCCCGCGGCTACGATGGGATCGATATCGACTACGAGTCGCTCGACTCCTCGCTGCGCGAGGAGTTCTCGGCATTTATGCGCGACCTCGCTGCTGCCCTGCACCAGCACGAGAAGCTGCTCACCGTCGCTGTTCACGGCAAGGACAGCGATTACGGCGGGCTCGGCGGCTTTCAGGACTGGGCCGAGCTCAATAAGCATGTCGACCAGTTGCGGATCATGACCTACGACTACCACTGGCGCGGTTCAGGCCCTGGCCCGGTGGCCCCCGCCTACTGGATCGAGTCGGTGGCCGAATACGCCCGCACTGTGGTGGATCCGTCGAAGATCTTCATCGGTGTGCACTTCTACGGCTACGACTGGCCTCCCCGCGGTAATGCCACCGCTCGCCCCTGGAGCGTGATCGAGGAGATCATCAAGGAGCAGGGGCCGACGGTCAGCTTCATCGAGCGCAACGCGAACGGCCGCGTGGGCGAGAGCACCTTCACCTACCGCACCGCCCAAGGCTTGCGGGAGGTCTGGTTCATGACCGAGGTTGGCCTGGCCGACAAGGTGAAGACAGTGCAAGAAATGGACCTTGCGGGCATCGCTATCTGGCAGCTCGGCTATGAGAAGCCGGAGTACTGGCAGACGGTGCGGGATCATATGGTCGAGGACTCCACGCTGATCCAGCGGGCGATCAATCCGCTGCTCCCGGATCATTAGTGCAGCAACAGGCAGGATGTTTGGCTACAATGCAGCAAGCGAGCCGTTGGCAAGCAGCCGAATACACTATGCTCAATGCTGCACGCCACATTCAGATTAGGCGCCCCCCGCCGCAGGACGTATAATTCCCCTATGGCGATCTCCAGCGAGACGGCCGTCAAGGCCAACAGCACCGAGGCCCAGCGGCTCTACCAGCGCGGCGTGGCCGCCGCCAGGGGCGGCCAGAAGCGTGTTGCCGCGGGGCTGCTCACCCGCTCGCTGCAGCTCGACCCGCGCTGCGAGATGGCCTGGCTTTGGCTCTCGGGCGTGCTCGAGGATCCGCGGCAGCAGGCGTTCTGCCTGAACGCGGTGCTCAAGCTGAACCCACAGAACCAGCATGCCCAACGAGGCCTGCGCCTGCTGGAGGAGCGGAAGCTGCTCAACGGCGAGGTGCGGCCCGCCCCTGGCCTGGCGATGCCGGTGGTGGCCACAGCCGACGAAGAGGCCGCCGAGAAGCGTGGCTTGTGGTGGCTGAGTTGGCGGCGCCCGGCAGCTTCAGCCGATGAAGAGGCCGCCGAGAGCCGCGGCTCGTGGTGGGTGAGCTGGCGGCGCTCGCGTCGCGAGATGAGCCGGGCCCGCCTGTTGCTCTGGGCCTTCCCGATCGCCCTGGTCTGCCTGGCGCTGGTGCTCTACGAGAGCTTCGCCTTGGCCCTGGAGCGGGTGGAGGCGTCTCCCGAACCTGCGCCCGAGGTTGTCTATAGCGTTCCGGTGGCGGCGCCGGCCGTGCCCTCTGGCCCCGAGCCGATCCTGGAGGCCGAGCCGCTTGCGGTGGTGGAGAGCCTGGCGGTAGGCTATCTGGATGCTATGGAGCCGATCCGCGCCAAATTGCGGGAGGCCACAGCCTTCTACCGCGAGGCCACGAGCCAGCCGGGCGGCGCATCGGTGGGCCATGTGGCCGCAACCCAGCGCCTGCGCGCCACGGTGGCCGAGGCTATGGCGGCCATGGACGAGCTGCACCCGCCGGGCACGCTCCAGCAGGCCCACGACGACTACTACAAGGGCCTGGAGTTGCAGCTTGAGGGTCTCGACGCCATGCTGGAGTTCTACGGCGGCTACCAGGTGGCCAATGCCAACCGCGCCGCCCTACGCTTCCAGGAGGCCAGGGCCTATATCGAGCGGGCCCAAGCCGCCTTCGCCGGTCAGGCCTTGCGGCTCGCCGAGCTGAGCGCTATGGCTCCGCAGACGGCCCGCTGATGCGTGTTGCGTGTTAGTACCTGGGCGCGAGACACGCAACAGACACTACGCGATTACGCGATTATGAGGTGAGTACAATGACTATCTCGACCCCACGGGCTGCTCGCGCCCTCAAGCCCAGCGACGACCAGCCGACCCTCGTTGAACGTTCCTACCTGGAGGTGATCTCCTACCTCGCCGCCCGTCGCGAGCCGGTGATCGCCGCCCAGTTGGCCCGCTGGATGCGGGTGCGCCCGCCGACGGTGACCCACGTGGTGCAGCGCCTGGAGCAGAAGGGCCTGATCGTCCGTGACCCCACGGGCGCCATCGCGCTCACGCCATCAGGATCCGCCATCGCCGAGCGGGTGGTGCGCCGCCATCGCCTGCTGGAGCGCTTCCTCTACGACCATATGCAGATCCCGTGGCACGAGGTGCATCGGGAGGCCACCGTGCTCGAGGCGGCGATGTCGCCCGCCTTCGAGGAGCGCATCGCGGCTATGGTGGGCGATAAGACCACTTGCCCCCACGGGAATCCCATCCCTGGCCAGGGCGCGCCCGTGCCGGACGACGTGCGTCTGATCACGGTGAAGCCGGGCTCCTGGTTCGTGATCACCCGCATCGATGAGGAGGCCGGCGAGGATTCCTGCACCCTCCAGCTGCTTTGGGCCAGGGGGCTGCTGCCCGGCACGCCGCTGGTGCGCCTGCCCGACGCCCACAACGGCATCGCCGTGCGCCGCGCCGACCGCCGCGTGCTGATCGGGCGCCGCGTCGCCGGCCTGATCTGGGGCACTACCAGCGAGTTGCCGGTGGGGTAGTCCGGCGCTATCCCGCCCCCCAAGCTTCAAGCTTGGGGGGCGGGTGAGTGGCAGCTTTCAAGCTTGGGGGG
>DAOUGF010000731.1:0-4835 GCA_034429295.1 Chloroflexaceae bacterium | reverse complement strand
TCGAGCCGATCGGCGATCTCCAGGGCATCGGGGTTCACTTCGAGCACGGCCCGCAGCGCGGGGCCGGAATGGTCGAGGGCGGCGATCCGCTCCAGACAGGCTTCGGCCAACTGGCGGGCCGTGAGCGCGCCGCTCGCCATCGCGGCCTGCAGCTCGGCGATGCTCGCCTCGTAGATCGCCGGGCCGATGCCCGAACTATCCAGGCCGCCATCAGTATTGGTTTGAGTAGACATAACTATCTCCTTTGGGGAGCAGGGCCGATGCTTCGAGTATAATGCGCCGCAGTATACGTGATCACGAGCTGCCATGTCCCACCTCTCCGCGGCGCCGCGCCTTGCCGCCGCGCCCCGTCTCGCCAGCGAGCTACTGGGCCGTCTCTGGGGCGCCCTGCTCGATTGGCGTCTGCCGTTACTGGTGGGCCTCTGTCTGGCCGGTCTGCTGGCCGTCTACCAGTTCCCGCTGCGCTTCAGCTTTCAGGTGGGGCGCGACGGCGGCCCCATCACCGATCAGCCGTTCCTGGAGGGGTTCCGCGCGGCTGAGTTGGTCACCTGGGAGGAGAGTTGGCGCTGGTCGCTGCCGGAGGCGGCCGTCGTGGTGCCGGGCGTGGGCGAGCGCCCGCTGATCGTCGGGTTCAGCGTGGTCTCCCACCGGCAGCACTGGCAGCCGGAGGCGCCGCCCACAGATGTGACGCTCGACATCGGCGCTGGCCCGGCCACGACGATCACGCTGCGGCGCGACCCGGCCCGCTACCTGATCTATCTGCCCGCTGAGGCGGCGGATGGCGGCACAGTGCGGATCGGGCTCGCTACCGAGGCCTGGCGCAATGCCGGGGACGAGCGGGACGAGTTGGGGATCGCGATCGGCGACATGCTGACGATCCAGAGCGTCGGCGGGGCCGGGCTCGTGTGGCCGGGGTCCGGAGTGCTGGCGGCCTACCCGGCGGCGCTGGCGCTGCTCTGGCTGGCGGCGCGGGCGCTCGGCTTCGGGCGGCGCGGTGCCCTCGGCGTGCTTCTTGCGCTGCTCGTCGTGCTGCTGCTGCTCGTCCTCACGATGGCGCCGCGCCTGGCGGCGAGTGCACGCTGGGCCGTTGAGGCGAGCCTGATCTTCCTCGCGGCCGTCGCCGCTGGCGCGCTGCTCGCGCCGCCGCTGCTGGCCCGCCTCGGCGCGCCGGCTCCCACGACAACGCTGCGCTGGCTGCTGCTGCTGGTAGCCATCTCGTTTACGATCAAGTACGGAGGGCAGCTGCACCCGGTGGCGATGCGCGGCGACCTGCAGCTGCACATCCACCGCTTCAGCCGCACTGTCAGCGGCGAGGTCTACATCCCGGCGCAGCACCGCGGGCTGCCCTTCCCCTTCCCCAGCGGCTGGTACGCGGTGGTGGCGCCCCTCACGCTCACCGGCGCTCCGCTCGGGGCGATCTTCGAGGTTACGGCCGGGTTCTTCGAAGCCACGGCAGTGCTGCTCGTCTACCTGCTGCTCGCCCGGATCACCGGGGGCGCGGCGGGTGGGCTGCTCGGGGCGATCATCTACACGATCAGCCCGGTCTGGCTACTGAATGTCTGGTGGGGCTTCCACACTCAGATCGCCAGCCAGTGGTTCCTGCTGGCCCTGGTGACGCTGCTGGTGTCGCGCTGGCCGCGCTACGATCCGCTCGCGTGGGGCTGGATGGTCGCGCTCTTCATCCTCGTCTCGCTCGGGCATATCGGCTCGTTCATCAATACCGGGCTGGTGGGGCTGCTGGCGCTGCCGTGGCTCTGGCTGCGGGCGCGAACACCGGCCGAGCGCGCGGGGGCCCGCAGCCTGCTCTGGGCCGGGGCGGTCACGGCGCTCTTCGTGGGGTTGTTCTACTACGGCGCGTTTGCTGGGCTGATCGGCGAGCAGCTTGCGGGGGTGGCGCGGGAAGGCATGGCCGGTGTCACGGAGCGGGAACCGGTGCCGCGGGGGGTGCTCCTCGCCTCGCTCTGGCATGACGGCCTGATCGAGCACTACGGCTTCTTCCTGGTTGTGTTGGGGGTCGCCGGGGCCGCGCTGCTGAGCCTGCGGAGAAGCTGGCGCGGCCATGTGCTGCCGCCGCTGCTCTGGTCCACTTTCGCGGTCGTGCTGCTGCAGGCGCTGCTGCCGCTGGTCACGCAGTCATCGGTGACGACCCGCTACCTCACCTTCGGGGGTTGGGCCTTCACCGTGGGCGCCACGGTGGCGGGCCTGCAGCTGTGGCGCGGCGGCCCGGCGGCCCGCGCGGCGCTCGTGGCGATGCTCGCCTTCGTGGCCTGGCTCAGCCTGGAGATCTCGGTCGGCGCGATGGCACTGAATGCCTGGCCGGCGGAGCCGTTCTGAGCGCGTTGGAGGGTCTATGGAGATCGGGGTGATTGCAGATACCCACGGGCATCTGGCGGCCGGCGCGCTTGCGGCCCTCAGCGGGGTGGCGCTCATCCTTCACGCAGGCGATATCGGCAGTGCGGAGATCATCAGCCAGCTGGAGCAGGTGGCCCCGGTGCTTGCAGTTCATGGCAACAGTGACGCGGGCAGCGCCCTCGCTCGCCAGCACCCGGCGACGCGGCGCATCGAGCGGGAGGGCGTGCTGATCCATCTCACCCATATCGGCGGGCGCCCTGCCGAGCTCGTGCGAACGCTGCCTGCGGCGCCCGAACAGAGGCCGCAGGTCTACATCTTCGGCCACAGCCACGTGGCGCTGTTGGAGCGAGTCGACGGCGTGCTCTTCCTCAATCCCGGCGCTGCCGGGCGGCCTCGCTTCGGGGGCGGTCTCTCCGTCGCCATCCTCACCGTCGCCGCAGGGGAGGCCGACGCCAGGATTATCCCGCTGCGCGAAGGTAGTTAGTGCAGCTTTCCACAGGTGAGCGGCTAGATGGGATGACCGACGACCGCCCGCAGCCTGCCCAACCGTGGCCTATCGTCGCCCAACCCGACTCTGAACTGCACAACTATAAGGAGCCACAGACATCTCTCGGTAGGCTCGTAGGGCCGAAGCATTCGACCCAAGCGACATCTGTACCACACACGAGACTTGGGGCGGATGCTTCGGCCATATGTTCCGAGCGACAGAAGTGGTTCTAGTTAGAGTATTCACCAATGATCAGCTACACTGACTCGATCGTCGGCATCAGCGCCGAGCAGTTGCAGGGCTTCTTCGTCGGCTGGCCCAACCCGCCCACGCCTGAGACGCATCTGCGGATCTTAGAGGGAAGCGACGCGGTGATGCTGGCGCGCGACGAGACCAGCGGCGCCGTTGTGGGCTTTATCACCGCGATCAGCGACGGCGTCTCGTGCGCCTATATCCCGATCTGGAGGTGCTGCCGGAGTACCAGGGGCGCGGGATCGGCTCAGAACTGCTGCGCCGCATGCTAGAGCGGCTGCGGACGCTGTATATGATCGACCTGCTGTGCGATCCCGACGTGCAGCCGTTCTACGAGCGCCTCGGGATGCGCCGCGCCACCGGGATGCTGATCCGCAACTATGATCGGCAGTCGGGTAGCCCATAGTGAGAACGCAGCATTGAGCAGGCGGCACGTGGGCCTCGTGCTGCGCCTCTCTGCTGCGTCATAGCCAGACATCCTGCCTGTCTTTGCGCTAACTAGCAGAAGCATCCACCGCTGCCGTCACGTCGTCAGCGTCACCTTCTGCAGCCCGCGGGGCGTGTCGGGGGAGATGCCGCGGGCGAGGGCCAGATGCAGGGCCAGGATCTGGCCTGGCGCGATCGCCGCCACCGGGCTTAGCCACTCGGGCAGCCCGCCGGCGATTGGTAGCGCGGTGGTCGCCAACGGCCATGCCTCGGCTTGGTCGCTGCAGATGATCAACTCTGCGCCGCGGTCCCGTAGCTCCTTGGCCAGTTCCTGCATATCCGCGAAGACGGCGCCAGCTGGCATGATCAGCAGCGCCGGTGTGCCCTGGGCCACCGTCGCGATTGGGCCGTGGCGGAAGTCTGCCGACGAGTAAGCATCCGCCATTACGTAGGTGAGCTCCTTGAGCTTGAGGGCCAGCTCGAGCGCCGTGGCGTAGTTGTAGCCGCGCCCGATCACCACGCACTGCTCCATGTAGCGGTAGCGCTCGGCTCGCGTGGGTACCGCGCCGAGGCCCTGCAGCGTCGCGGCTAGCGCCTCAGGCAGCCGGCGCAGCTCCTCCAGCCGCTCCGCCTGCCCGCTCCACGCGGCGGCCAGCATCGCCATCACCGTCAGCTGGGCCGTATAGGTCTTCGTGGCCGCCACGCTCCGCTCCTCCCCGGCGTGCAGCTCGATCACGTGATCGGCGGCCGCAGCCAGGGGCGAGCGCGGGTCGTTGGTGATCGCCAGCGTCGGCCGGCCCTGCCGCCGCCCCTCCTCCACCACGCTCACGATGTCCGGCGACTGCCCTGACTGCGAGACGCCCACCACCAGCGCGCCCGTCATCAGCGGCGGCGCCTGGTAGAGCGTGTGCAGCGAGGGCGTTGCTAGCGCCACTGGCCGCCGGGCGATCGCGCCCCAAGCGTACTGCGCATATGTCGCCGCGTGGTCGGAGGTGCCCCGCGCCGCGATCAGCGCGTAGGGACACTCCGGCAGCTGCGCCACGATCCGCTGCGCCTGCGCGAGCTCCCGGTCCAGCAGCCTGGCCAGTGTTTCCGGCTGGCTGTGGATCTCCTCCTCCAGTAATGTGCTCATCGCCTCTCCCCTGAAGCTCCGCCAATTAGTTTAATGAACTTACAAAATTGTAGCCACTCCGCCCTGCCCTGTCAATCAGACAGGGTGTGGATGGGGCGCTGGCGCCCCGCACCCCCGCCGTCTCGCGGCGCTGCCCCGAAGCAGTACCACCTGCACGGTGGGTGGTATTGCGAGCGGGCTCCGCCC
>DAOUGF010000730.1:0-5440 GCA_034429295.1 Chloroflexaceae bacterium | reverse complement strand
GGCCCCTGGCGCGGAGGGTGTCGGGGGGCGTGCGTACGCCCCCCGACAAAACAAGCGAGGCACGGGGCGGCAGCCCCACAAGTAGTCTTGTCAGAGGCCGTTGGCGCAGTACACGCTTCCTGCTTGGGGTCCAGGGGCGAGGCCCGTGGCGCGGGGGGTGTCGGGGGGCGCGCGTCCGCCCCCTGACATATCAAGCGGGGCGCGTGGCGTCAGCGCCCGCAACCGCCGCGTGAGCGGCGAGCCAGGCTTGTGAGCCGCCCGCTCGTCTGCTATACTGCCGCTATCTTCGTGATAGCGAATTGGCATGTATGCAGCTTGACCCTGCCGATCAGGCCGCCTTCGAGCGCATCGCCGCGCGGGTGAGCGGCGAGATCGCGCGTCTCGGGCCGGCCCTCCGCGAGCTTGCCGGCGAGCGGCTGGCGCGCTTGCTCGAAGGCGAGTTCAGCCAGATCGTCGCGCTGTTGCCCCGCTGGCTGAGCGACCTCGCCCCGTTGGACGAAGAACGCTGCGATCAGCTCGGCTGTGCCGGGCTCTACGCCTGGTGGTATGGCCAGATCATCGACGACATCCTCGATGGCGCGGAGCGCCCCGAGGCGCTGCCGGCGGCGCAGCTCGCGCTGCTGCGGGCGATCGACGCCTACCGCGAGCTCGGTCTGCTCGCGGGCGAGCCCTGGGGCGACCTGCTGGCGCGCACCGACGCCTCGGCCGAGGCCTACGCCCACGAGCTGGCGCCCCGCCCGGTGGACCCGGCCGGCGTAACGGATGAGCAGTTGGCCTGCTGGACGCCCGAGCTGATCATCGAGCGGGCCTCGCCGGCCGGCTTCGTGGTAACGGCGCAGCTGGCTCTCGCCGCGCCGCCCAACGCCGCCGCGCTACAGGCCGACCTCGACGGGGCGCTGCGTTGCCTCATGGGGGCGCGGCAGATCGCCGACGACGCCTCGGACTGGCTGGCGGACCTCAAGGCCGGCCAGCTGAACTATGTCTCCGCCGGGCTGATCCGGCACTTCCGCAGACACACTGCTCCGGCCGAGCGGGGAGAGCTGACCCTCGAGCGGCTGGCTGGTTACGAGTTGGGCGCGGAGCCCTACTGGGAGGAGGTGGTGCGTACCTACGAGGAGCTATGCGATGCGGCCCAGGCTCGGCTCGCGGCCTATGGGCCGTGCCGCCTGCGCGCGCTGATCGAGCGGCAGCGGACCCACGATCGCGCCGTCTTCAGGCGCATGCGCGAGCGTCGGGAGGCCCTGCGCCTTGCCTTCACCGGCGTGGTGGGGGGTGCGTGATGGTATACAGGGTAATGTTCGACTACGACGATCCGCTTTACGTAGTGAGGTTTTGGCATGATGACCGCCAACATCCAACGTCTAGCCGGCCGCGCCGTCGTCGATCTTGAGTTCCGTAGCCGGTTGCTCGCCGACCCTGAGGGCACCGCCGCCGCCAGCGGCCTGAGCCTGAGCGCCGAAGAGCTGGCGCAGGTGCGCGGGGCCGCCGCGCGCTTCGCCAACGGCGAGGCCGACCCTGAGGCCATTTCGCAGAACCGGGGGGGCTCTTGGGCGTAGCTCACTTTTAGTTGTGTGGCCGGCGGTGCGATCTGCTCGTGTCGCCGGCCCTTATTTTACGAACAGGGCATCCTGACGGCGTTTACTACGATGAGTTGTTGATGGGCGGGGCGCCACGCCTGATTGACAACCCGACTCACTTGGTTTACGCTGGACAAGCTGTAGCTGGCTAGGAGGCGATCTGTGAGCCCTGAACTCGAGCGTCTGATCGGCCGGGCCGTGGTTGACAAGAAGTTCCGCACGAAGCTGTTCGATGATCCCGACGGCGCGGTGAGGGACGGTGGCTTCAAGCTCGATCCAGGCGAAATGGACCAGGTGCGCGATGCTGTGAAGGAGCGCACAGCGAATCGTGATGCGCTGCACCAGCAGCTCGATGCAGCCGCCAGTGGTAGCGCCTGGTAAGCCTGTCGCTCGATCATCTGCCATTTCATGGTCAGTGTGTCGCCAGATATAGAAAAGCTGATCGCTCGCTTGGCGCCGGAAACCCGGCGCCAGCAGCGATCTGCGCTGTTACGCCCTCTGAATATCAGCCTGGCAGCCATCAGCTTGCTCGGACTAACAGTGATGATCATTCGGGGCAGTACGCCGGTACTGTTTGCATTGGTCGGAAGCAGTGTCACGCTTAATCTGCTGATCGCTCTGCTCGACTACAAAGGGCACACTGGCTTCGCTGCCCATCTCTTTAGCATTTGGGTCAATATGGGGATCATCCTCCTCTGCGGCTATAATCTGTTAGTCGAAGCGAATCTGGCGATAGGTCTAATGTTCGCGAATCTGCTCGCCTTGAGCGTCATCCTGGCAGGGCTGCTGCTAGGGGCAAGTTACGCTTTTCTATTTGTTCTTATTAACGCAATTACACTTGGGGTGTTGTTATGGCGTTTTTATACTACGGTTGACATTGAGCCTCTTGAAACGCCTCTGAGCGCCACGATCTCGGCGCTCTTGCCTGTTGCTGGCTTCCTCTTCATCATCGCTGTGGTCACTTGGCTCTACCAGCGGGCCCTTGACAGTTCAGAGGCGCGGCTGAGCGTGGCCCGCCGCCGGATCATGCAGGACGAGCTGCTGCGGCGCGATCTCGCCATCGCCCGCGAGCTGCAGCAGCGCCTCTACCCGCCGCCGCCGCTGACGAGCTCCTGCCTGCGGATCGCCTCTCGCTCCGAGCCGGCCCGCGAGACGAGCGGCGACTTCTACGACTTTATCGACCTCGACGGCGGGCAGATCGGGATCGTAGTGGCCGACGTGACCGGCAAGAGCATCGCCGCCGCCCTGCTGATGGCCCTGGCCCGCAGCACGCTCCGCTCGCTGGCCCGCCGCTACAGCAGCCCGGTCGAAGTGCTACACCACGCCAACGAGGCGCTCTGCCGCGACCACTCGGCCCATCAGCCGATCACCGCCTTCTACGGCGTGCTCGATACCGACACGCTTGCGCTGCGTTTCTCCAACGCGGGCCACCCCTATCCGATGCTGCGCCGCGGCGACAAGATCATCGAGTTCGAGGTCGGTGGCCTGCCACTCGGCTCGCTCCCCGACGCCATCTACACCGATGGGATGATCCAATTGCGACCGGGCGACCAGCTCTTCATCCTCAGCGATGGGCTGGTGGAGGAGCGGGACGGCAGCCGGGAGCTTTTCGGCTACGAGCGCCTCTGCGAAGCCATCCACGCCGCACACCGGAGCGACCCGGAGCGGGCGCTTGAAGATCTCTGGCGGGCGGTCCACGGCTTCCGCGGCGAGACGGAGCAGGACGACGACATCACCCTGGTGGTGATCCAGGTGGCTGAGGACGCGCAGGGTGACGGGCGCTGACGAGCTGCGAGCGGCGGCCATGCGCGGCGTGACGGCGCTCTGTGGGATGCAGCGCCCGCGGGGCGACTTCCCCATGCTCGCGTCGCGCAACCTTACGATGGCCGACGCGCGGACCCACGCGTGCAATATCTACTGCGCCACCTTCGCCGCCTACGCCTTGAGCCGCTTTCCCCAATTGCCGGCCGTGGACGTGGCGCTACGAAAGGCGGGCGCCTTCCTGCTGGCCGAGCGCAACGACGACGGCTCGTGGAGCTACGAGGGCCGCGCCACCAGCCGCGTCCCACCCGACCTCGACGATACCGCCTGCGCCGTCGCCGCCCTGCTGCGCCTCGGTGAGCAGCCAGGCCTCAGCTTCTACCGGCTGCTTTGGGAGAATGAGGCGGCACCTGGCGGGCCCTACTACACCTGGGTGGGGGTGAACGGCGGCACGCACCTGCTCGCCCGCCAGATCGACGCCCTCGTGAACGCGAATCTTGTGCTCGCGGCGGCCCTCGCCCGTCAGCCCCTGCCTGGCGCCGTGGCGTATCTACTTGACGTAACAACGAGCGATCCAAATGGCGCGAGCGACTATTGCCTGACGCCGCACCTGCTGGCGTACGCGCTGGCGCGGGCCTATGCCGACGGCCCGGTGCCGGAGTTGGCGCCCGGGCTGCGCGCAGTCCTGGCCGCGCTGGAGCCGTGCGACAACGCCTTCCACCTGGCCTGCCGGGCCAACGCGCTGCTCGTCCTCGGCGAGTGGGAGGTCGCGCGGCCCGACCTCGAGGCGCTGCTGGATGCGCAGCTGCCTGACGGATCGTGGCCGATCGCGGCCGCCTACGCGGACTATCCGCCCCACCACGCCGGATCGCCTGCCCTCACCACGGCCATAGCGCTCGACGCGCTGGCACGGGCGCTCAGCTAGAACAGCGCCTCGTAGCGCTCGCGCCAGGCCGCGGCTCGCTCCGGCGTGTCGGCGCAGGCCTCGAGGGCCGCGATGAGAGCGGGGCCGCGCTCATCGAGCTCTCGTCCGAGCAGGACGATGCGATTGAGCGGCGAGGCGGACTCACGCAAACGCACGGCGCTGAGCCGCCAGCGCCCGCAGACGAGCTGCAGTTCGTCGGGCCAGGGCGCATCGGTGCAATGGACGAGCCCCTTTGCCCGGTAGACCGACGGCGGTAGCGTGTCGAGGAAGGCCTCGAGGGCGGCGCGGCGCAGTGGGAGATCCCCCGACCAACTCAGGCTGGTGAAGCCGTCGTCCCCGAGGTGCTCAGCTGCGGGCTGTGGGGCATCGCCCGGCAGGCGCGGGCCGAAGAGCAGTTCGGCGGGGAGGCGGCCATGGGCGGCGGGGAGGATGGCGGCGCGCTGGTTGAGGGCGCGCAGCCGGGACTCGGCCGCGGCGCGAGCCGCGGGCGTCGCCACATCCACCTTGCTGAGCACGATCAGATCAGCGGCGCGGAGCTGCCACTCGGCGACAGGCGAGGCGGTGAGGGCCTCCTCCAGGTTCAGAGCGTCGGCCACGGCGATGATGGCGTCGATGGTGAGGCCCGCGCCTTGGGCTCGCCTGATGATGCCGCCGGGCTCGGCCAGGCCGCTGGCCTCGACCAGGATCTGGTCGGGGGCGTAGTCGAGCAACTCCTCGACGGCGAGCAGGAAGTCACTGCCCGCCGCGCAGCAGAGGCAGCCGCCCGCCAGTTCTACCACCGGAGCGGCGCCGGCCCTCGCGAGGGCCGCGCCATCTAGCCCTACCTGGCCGAACTCATTCACCACGAGGGCGAGGCGTCGGCCGCCGGCGCCGCCCTCCACAAGCGCCCTGAGCAGCGTAGTTTTGCCGCTGCCGAGGAAGCCGGTGACGATGGTGAGCGGGGGCGTCATCGGTGCGCCCCCGTGAATCTGGCGGGGTGCGCCCCCGCACCCCCACGCGGGCGGGCTTCTATGCGCCAGTAGCGGGGCGCTGCCGCCCCCGCGCCCCCGGCCCAGAGGGGGCCGGCGCCGGGCCCCTCTGGACACCCCCGCGCCAGGGGCCCCGCCCCTGGACCCCAAAGCCGACGGCCGCCAGCGCCGAGAGCGCCATCGCTGCATGCCAGCCACGCAGGTGCGGG
>DAOUGF010000729.1:0-1904 GCA_034429295.1 Chloroflexaceae bacterium | reverse complement strand
GCTTGACCAGCAGAGGATCGGCGACGGCCACGAGGCCGGCGGCCGGGCCGAGGTAGGTCTGGCGACCCTCGTGCATCAGCAGGGCCAGCTCAGGAGCGATGCTGAGGGCATCATCTACGCGGTGCTCAACCACCACCACCGCGCGGCCGCGGCCCGTCTGCTCGCGGATCACTTCGAGAGCGTGATGGGCGGCGAGAGGGTCGAGGCTGGCGAGGGGCTCGTCGAGCAAGAGCAGGCTCGGCTCCATAGCCAGCAGGCCGGCCAGGGCCACCTTCTGCTTCTCGCCGCCGGAGAGCCGGTAGGTCTCGCGGCCCCTGAGGTGAGAGATGCCGAGCTCTTCGAGGGCGGCGTCAACCGCGGCGAGAATCTTGGGGCGAGGCCAACCCAAATTCTCCGGGCCGAAGGCCACCTCCTCGGCCACATAGCTGGCGACGATCTGCTTCTCCGGATCCTGGAGCACCGTGCCCACGAGCCGGGCGAGGCGGCTCAGCGAGAGCTCGGCCACTGGCTGGTCGGCCACCAGCACGCGGCCCGTAAGCTCGCCGCGGTAGGAACGGGGGATGAGGCCGTTCACACAGCGGAGCAGGGTGCTCTTGCCGCATCCGCTAGGCCCCGCGATCAGCAGTAGCTGGCCGGGCTCCAGCGCCAAGTCGATCCCGCTGATGGCTGGGGCCGCGCCGCTGCGGTATTGAAAGCCGAGCTTCTCGATGGTGAGCGCCGTGGGTGCCATATGAATTGCAGATGTAGATCGCGAGCGGCAAAGAGATTCCGGCGGGCTAACTCGACAATTCTAAACCTTTTTCAGTAACATTGTCAACAATAGCCGACGGGCGCCCATAGCGCCGTTGAATGCTAGCCACGCAGACAGGGTGGCGAAAGCTCTGCTGCCAGACGCATCTGCGCGCCTCCGCATCGCTCCCGTATATGTGCCGCTGCTGGATGGGGCTATGGTAAAAGAAGACGGGCCGCCCGTCAAGGCGGCGCTAGAAGACCAGCTTGCGCCGGCGCAGCGCGATGCTCTGGAGCAGGCCGATGGCGGCGAGCACGGTGATCATGAAGCTGCCGCCGCTGGAGATGAAGGGGAGGGGGAGGCCGGTGACGGGGAGCAGGCTGAGGTTCATGCCGATATTGATCAGCACGTGGCAGAGGAGCATGGCGAAGACGCCGAGGGCGATCAGCCGGCCAAAGGTGTCGCGGGCGCGGGCGGCGATGCTGAGGGCCTGCCAGAGCAGTAGGGCCTGGAAGGTGATCAGCACCACGCCGCCGACGAAACCCATCTCCTCGCCGATCACGGCGAAGATGAAGTCGGTGTGCTGCACGGGCACATAGTTGCCCTGGCTGAAGATCCCGCGGGTGAGCCCCGCGCCGAACCAGCCGCCCTGGCCGATCGCTCTCAGGGCCTGTATCACATTGTAGCCGTCGTTAAAGTCAACCTTAGTGGGGTCGGTGAGCAGATAGTAGAAGGTGAGAAGGCGCGAGCGCTGCTCATCATCAAGCACGTAGTCGGTGGTCCAGGCCAGATAGGCGACCGGGATGGCGAGCACCGCGAGGGCGAGGAGTTGCCCATAGGTGATCCCCGCGCCCCAAGCCATCACCAGCCAGATCGCGCCGATCACAAGCGCGGTGCCGAGATCCGGCTGCACGAGCACGAGCAGCAGGGGCACGGCAGCGATCAGCAGGCCGCCGATCTGCACGGGCCAGGCCGACGGCTTGCTCTCAAAATGCTGCCAGTAGGCGGCGAGGGCGAGGATCAGGGCGAGCTTGCCGAGCTCTGAAGGCTGGAACGTGCGCTGGCCGAGCTCGATCCAGCTCTGGGCGCCCTCGCTGATCCGCCCGAAAACCAGCACCGCGGCCAGGAGTGCCACGACGGCGAGGTAGATCGGGCGGGCCAGGCTGGAGAGCAG
>DAOUGF010000728.1:0-3089 GCA_034429295.1 Chloroflexaceae bacterium | reverse complement strand
TGTCCAGGGGCGAGGCCCCTGGCGCGGGGGGTGTCGGGGGGCGTGCGTACGCCCCCTGACAAAACAGACGGGGTGCGGGGCGGCAGCGCCCGCGAATAGTCGTGTCGGAGGCCGTGGGCACAGTACGCGCCTCCGGCTTGGGGTCCAGGGGCGAGGCCCCTGGCGCGGGGGGTGTCGGGGGGCGTGCGTACGCCCCCTGACAAAACAGACGGGGCGCGGGGCGGCGAACGCAGTGGCGCGAAGCGCTTGCACCCGCAAGAGACGGCGTCGCAGGCGCCAACGGCAGGGCGCGGGGCGGCAGCACCCGCAAAGGTGTCGTATGCTGCCCGCCCACCTTCCCAGCGGGACGATCATCTTCGGCGGCAATCTGCCGAACTCAGTCGCGGATTTTCGCCAACTGGCGGTAGCGGAAGACGATCACGACCCGATCGACGCCGTAGCGGGCGCGGGCGGCGGTGAAGATCACGCCATCATGGCCGTAGCGGTCGAGCCACCACTCGGCAGCCAGGGCCGGCTCGAGATCGAGGCCAAGCCCGCGGGCCTCCTCGCGGATGCGGCCGAGCCGGCCGGGCCACTCGGCCAGCGCGCATGTGAGCGGCCGCTCCAGCCGCACGCGGTAGCGCTCCGGCGCACCGCCGAGCAGACGTCGCCACCATGGCCGCCCCTGCCCATCGCCCTCAGCCAGCGGGATGAGCGTGACGCCGCGGCCCACCGGGGTGTGCTCCTGATGGAGATAGTCGTAGCGCAGACGGTAGGCGCCGGGCGCTTGGGAGCCGGCGGCCCAGAGAGTGGCCTCGCGGGCGTCGAGGAGCGCGGGCTGCTCATCCACGTCCCGCATGCGGGGCACTCGCGGCGGCGCCATGAGCTGGATTTCGGGCAAGGGCCGATCCGGCAGCGGGTTACCGTGGGCATCGTGCCAGAGGGCGCTCACCACGCGCATCGGGCCGTCGCGCCGCAGCCCGAAGCGGAAGCCGCGCCGCTCGCGGCCCTCGACGGTGGAGTGGGAACTGGCCTCGACCTCGACGAGCAGCCGCAGCCCGCCGCCGCAGCCCTCGGCGGGGAACCACTCGACGGGAGCGCGGAAGAGAAAGACGGTGGTATCGCCCTCGGCCGCGCTGCCGGCCGCACGCCAGCCGCGTCCCACCAGCCCGCTCCAGCCCCGGCTCACGGCCCGCAGGGGCGGGTAGATCGCCACCACGTCGGCGGGGCCGGGGGGCTCGTCGCGCTCCCACAGCCCCGGCGGCACAGCCCCCGAGGCGGGGAGGCGCACCGTGCCGCCGATCACCTCCTGGGCCACGCTCGCGTTGGCAAGGCGCACTGTGACGCCGGTGGCGGCCTGTGGAGCGGAGTCAGAGTCTATGGCCGCGGCGTGATGCCAGATCGTAGGCGCGCCGCACTCCACGCAGAAGCGCGGCTCGCCTGGCGGCAGCGGGGCGCCACATTGGGTACAGAATTTCGGGCGACGCTGGTCGGTCATCGTAGATCTATCGTCAGGGCTAACGAGATTCTCAGGCGGGAGAGCTTGACGTCGTAATACTCCTCGCCTAGTATAGCAGCGGCATTACCCAGAATAATGACATAAGGATGTGACTGAATGAGTGAATTGATGGAGCAGGTGCGGCTCTGGATCGAGCTGATTATGGAGCGGCTGGGCTACCCGGGGATCGCCCTGATCATGCTGGTCGAGAACCTCTTCCCGCCGATCCCCTCCGAGCTGGTGATGCCCCTCGCGGGCTTCCTGATCGCCAGCGGCAGCTTCAGCTTTGTCGGAGCGATCACCGCCGGCACCCTCGGCTCGGTACTCGGCGCGATCTGCCTCTACTATATCGGGATGTTCGCCGGCGAGCGGTTGGTGCGGCCGTTCATCCGCAACTACGGCCGCTGGTTCCTGCTCGACGAGGGCGACCTCGACAAGACCCTCGACGTCTTCAGCCGCCACGGCGATGTGATGGTCCTCACCGGCCGTGTCATCCCCATCATCCGCAGCCTGATCTCCCTGCCCGCCGGCATGAACCGCATGCCCTTCCTGCGCTTCCTGGTGCTCACCACCCTGGGCTCAGCCGTCTGGACGGCGCTGCTCACGGTGGCCGGCTACATCCTCGGCGCCAACTGGGAGCTGGTAGTTGAGTTCATCAGCCAGTACCAGAAGCTGGTATTGGCCGCGATCGTCATCGGCGTGATCTACTTTGTGGTGCGCCGGGTGATGTCGCTGCGGGCGAAGCGGCAGGTCGCCTGACACGCTCGCCGTCACTCGCGAGATAAGCAGGCCGCTAGGCGCGCTGCGCTTGCCTGCCAGAAGATAAAGGACAAGGGGATCGGGAGCAACTCCCAATCCCCTTGTCCTTTGTCAACGCTATGCCCGGGTGAAGACCAGGCGCGCGCCGTCTGCGGCCTCGATCGTCAGCGTCTCGCCGACGATGCTGTAGCCCGTCGCCTGGCTGAGGGCGTTCAGGAAGTTCAGCTCCTGCTGCATCACCCCGTCGGCCGTGCAGGCCATCTCCGTGCTGACCAACTCGCCCACGGCCAGGTTCGCGCCCTCGACGCTGTAGCTGCCGCCGTACTGGTTGCAGCCGGTGGTGCCGGCAAGACGGCCCTCGGCGTCGAACTGCAGCGTCGCCTCGGCCACGGGCGTGGTGCCGTTCAGGTCGCTCAGCACCCAGCGTGTGCCGGCCAACTCCCCGGCGGGCGCTGTCGTCCCGCCGGTGCCGCCGGTGGGCGCAGGCTCCCCGGTGGCAGGGGCGGTGCAGGCCATCAGCAGCAGGGCGCCCAGCAGCAGGGCGGCGAGCGTCCTAAGTAGAGCGGCGCTTCGCGCCGGAAGTCTCGTGTTCATTGTGCGCCCTCCTTAGCACCTGTGGCCTGTCGCCTTCCGACAGGCCCACACCCGAAACGCCCTGTGGCGCGGTTTGGTTCCAGGCGGCGCGCGGCGCCCAGCCGGGGAGGTGGGCTGGCCGCCCACGGCGGCTGCGGGCGTTGGTGCCTCTTGCGGGGCTGCCGCCCCGCACCCCGTCTGTTTTGTCAGGGGGCGTACGCACGCCCCCCGACACCCCCCGCGCCAGGGGCCTCGCCCCTGGACCCCAAGCCGGAGGCGC
>DAOUGF010000727.1:0-11567 GCA_034429295.1 Chloroflexaceae bacterium | reverse complement strand
GGCCTTCTCGTCGCCGCTCACCGGCTTGTAGGCGCCGTCGGGGATGCCCTGGGCCACCAGCTCGCGGGTGGCGCCGACGAGGCTGTTGCCCCAGCGCACCTTGCTATCGAGGAAGGAGAGCGGCTTGCCGGGCTCAAGGCTCTCCAGCCAGAGCGCCACCTTGCAGAGATCGACCGCCAGCGGGTTATGGTCCACGGCGTAGATGCAGCGGGCGATCACATCGCGCACAGCGCGGCGGAACTCGCTGGGGGCGGGCTGGTCCTCGCCGGCGCGCACGCGGGCCAGTTCGCGGCCGATGCGGCGGGCGGCGGCCAGGAGGAAATGGCCGCT
This sequence comes from Chloroflexaceae bacterium, assembly GCA_034429295.1. Classification (GTDB taxonomy): domain Bacteria; phylum Chloroflexota; class Chloroflexia; order Chloroflexales; family Chloroflexaceae; genus OHK40. The sequence goes on along the minus strand of DAOUGF010000727.1, from coordinate 11,237 downwards.
CCCGGCGGCGGGATCGACCACGCGCAGGGAGAGGATGGCGCGCACCTTCGCCTGCGTCTCAGGAGGCAAGGCGCGATCCGGCGCCGGCAGATCATCAGCGCTCGGCCGGCGCCAGCGCGGGCTGCTCTCGGCCTCCTTGATCCGCTCGGCCAGCACGGGCTCAAGCGCGCTCTTGATCAGCTCGTGGACAAGCTCGGGGCGGGTATAGTAGCTGCCGGTGGTCTTGCGCTCGGTGCCGGCGACGAGATCGAATTGAGCAATGCCGGAGTTTGGGCCACCTTCGACCTTCACGAGCGGGCGGTAATCCAGGAGCGACTCGTAGACGCTGCCGAGCTCTTCGACGTCGAGGGCGGCGTAGTTGACGCGGCGCAGGATTTTGCTCCTGGGGTCGCGGTAGAGCGAGAGGGCGCGGATAGCCCGCAGCAGCGTGAGGTTATCGAGCCGCGCGCCCGCGAGGTCGGGCATGGCGTTGGGGCCGAAGAGGTCGCCGTCGAGGGCGGCCACACCGAGAGCCTGGGCGGCCTCGTCGTCTTCGAGCAGGCGGAAGGTGGCAAGCAGGCCGAGCCAGAGATCGCCGTGGCGGGGCGTGGCGACCGCGGAGCGCTCGGCGAGGCGGCGCAGGCGGCTCACGCTGTAGTGCCCGTAATAGACGGCGAGCGCCCTGGCCTCATCAGGAGCGACGCCCGCGGCGCCGTCCGGGCCGTCTGGCCTTTTGCCTTTTTCCGTTTGCCTTGTCCCGATCAGTCCGCGCTCCTCGGCGACCATCAGGAAGAGCAAGCGGTAGACCAGGCGCAGCAGTTGGCGATAGTAGCCGGCGGCGTCGAGCTGGCCGCTGGCGACCCGCTCGCGCAGGGCGAGGCTGCCGGGATGCTGGAGCAGGCCGGCGCCCAAGGCGCGCAGAGCGCGCTCCACACCGTCGCGCAGGCCGTCGCGGACGCGGCCGCCGGCCTCGATCGCCTGCTGATGGTAGCGCTCCAGCAGACAGCGCGGCGCATCGTCGGCGCTCTGGGGCAGGCGGGTGCGATGGAGCAAGCGGAAGAGCAGAGCGAACTCGCTAAACTTCTCGCCCTCGAGCATGCCCCGCAGATCGAACTCAACATAGACCGGGCGCACAGTGCGCGAGGAATCGCGCAGCAGGCGCAGGCGCTCGCCGTTAGTGACGATGCCCCAAAGCTGCTCGGTGGCGTTGAGATACTCCTGCACGAGGGCGTGGGGCGAGAGGCGCGGGCGCCCGGCGGGGCCGCGCTGGTCGAGCGAACGGCGCAGGCCCTCGATATGGATGGGCGGGGCGCTCTCGCCCTCACCGGCACGGTGCGAGATCGCATAGGTGCGCCCGCCGGCCACAGCCGCCGAGGGCTGATAGGTCAGCTTGTAGCCCAGCGTCTCCAGCAGGGGCACGATCCAGCGCTCGCGGGTCACGCTGGTAGCGGGATCGTCATCGCGCAGGCGGCGCAGCGAGCGCTGAAACGCCTCCCAATAGACCTTCACATCGGCCCAGGCGGCGGCGATCTCATCGGAGAGACGGCGCGACTTCTCAAAGCCAAAGTCGGCGGGCTGCTGGCCCTCGGCCTCGCCGGCAGCGATCTGCGCCAGCAGGTCGGCGGGGATGAGGTTGCCTTCGGAGACGATGGTAGTGAAGGACATAGCAGTATCTATTCTATCAAGCAGCGCTACCCCACGACGCCTTTCGGCACGGGCAGCAGCACATAGACGCCGAGTAGATCCAGGGGCAGGTTGGGCCGGACGTTCACACGCCCGGTGTGGGTGGTCTGGCGCACCCGGCGATGCGACTCGAGCAGGGCCACGGCGCGGGCCTGGGCGATGACGTTCAGCTCAGGCTCTAGATCGGGCAGCCAGTTGAGGGTCTGGCGCAGCGTCTCGTCGCGCTGCTCGGGCGCCAGGTTCCCGGCGGGCTGAGCCAGATCGAACAACTCGCGGGCAGTGGCCTCGTCGAGCCAGGTGAGGCTGCCGGGGCGACCCTCGAAGCCAGCGACGATCAGCTCCTCGGCGAGAGTCGGCGCGCTCTGGCCGGCGACCTCGATCAGCAGGCGCAGGCGTAGGAGCAGCAGTGTAGTGCGGCGGCTCACCTGTGCGGTACGCATCGCGCCGCAGCGGCTCACCACCAATGGATCGCTCCCGTCGAGGCCGAGGTCGAGCAGGTGCTCGGCGAGGCGCTCGGTGAGCGGATGGGTTCGGCCAAGCAGGTGTACGCCCTCGGGCGCGGGCGGCTCGAATGTTACCAGCACCTCGGCCGGCGGGGCGGCACCGGGGCGCGAAGCAAAGGCCGTCCCGGCTTGCTCACGCACCACAGCCGGCAGATCGGCGAGCGGGAGCAGCCAGGCGCCCTTGCGCTGCTGGAGCGGGGCGCCCAGGCGCTCACAGGCGGCGCGCACAAAGGCGGCGACGGTGGCGGGGCTGCCCAGCACCGTATCGCTGGCGTAGAGCTCCTGGGCCACCTCTTCCGGCTTGATCGCGTGCTGGGCAAAACGCGAGCGGCTCACCTTCTCCCGCTCGGCGGCGCGGTCCCACTCGCGGTGCATACCCTCAACATCTACGCCCGGCTCGTCGTCGAGAAAACTTGTCTGCTCGACCCGCTCCTGGAACAGCGACCTGACCACCGTCTCGACCACGCTCTCGCTGTCCACCGGCAGCGGCACATAGATCCCGAGGTCACGCTGGATGAGCTTGGCCTTGCGCAGCAGCACCTTCAGCACAGCGTCGTCGATCGGGTTGTCAACGCCGTACAGCAGCGTGGTACGGACGATCGGCGCGGGCTGGCCGTAGCGATCCACGCGGCCCTCGCGCTGCTCCAGGCGGTTGGGGTTCCAGGGCAGATCGTAGTGCAGCACCGCGTCGAAGGCTTCCTGGAGGTTGATCCCCTCGCTGAGGCAGTCGGTGGCCACGAGCAGGCGACGCGGGCTCTGGGACAGCTCGGCCACGCGCTGCTCGCGCTCATCCTCGGAACTGGCCCCGGTGACGCTGATCACATGCAGCCCGGGAAAATCGCGCTTGAGCCTACGGCCGAGCTCCTCGGCCAGGTAGTCGGCGGTGGCGATGTAGCGGCAGTAGATGATCGGGTGGAAACCGTCGCGGAGCAGAGCGGCGACCTCCTGGGCCACGGCGGCAGCCTTGGGGTCGCCCTCGCCGCGCAGCTTCGCCGCGCGCCGCACAAAGCCCTGGAGACGTTGGCGCTCGCCCTGCGGCAGCGTCGTCTCGCCCTCTTCGAGCACGGGCGCCGGCTCGAAATCCTGCGGCGCCTCACTATCGCCCAGATCGAGCACATAGTTCGCCAGATGCCGGTCATCGGCGAGATCCGCGCCCTGCTCAGCATCGGCAAGGCGCCCGATCCGCGCGCGCAGGGTCGCCTCGGCCGCGGCGGGGCTGCTCATCACGCAGCGCAGCAGCGCGAGCGCCGTCCAGTAGCGCACCCGCTGGCGCCAGGTTGTCTCGGCCGGGTCGCGCACTAGCTCACGGGCGAAGGCGTAGATATCGTCGAACAGCTTGCGATACTCGGGGGAGCGAGCCAGGCTGTAGGTGGCCTCGCGGGGCTCGCGGGTGGGGAAGGGCGTCACATCGTCCTGGCCGAGCCAGCGCTGCACATCGGCGCGGCGGCGCTGCACAAAGTGGCGGGCCAGGCGGCGGCGCTCCTGCTCGCTCGGATGCTCCAGGTCGATCTGCGCGAAGGCCGGATCGAGGAGTTCGAGCAGCGAGCGGAAGGCGTCGGCGACGCCGGAGTGGGGCGTAGCGGTGAGCAACAGCAGATGCCGCCTCTGATCGGCGGCCAGATCGCGCAGCAGTTCGTGGCGCTGCTGGGCGACATCGCCGCCAGCGGCCCGGGCGGCGGTATGCACCTCATCGACGATCACCAGGTCGGGGCAGCCGCGTAGGAACGAGTCGCGGCGCCGGTCGGACTTAACGAAGTCGATGCTAACCACCATCGCCTGGTAATGCTCGAAGACGCCCACGTCGCCGGGGGGGAGGGCGCGCTCGAGTTGGGCGATGGTGCCAGAGCGGACCACCACAGCGTCCACGGCGAACTTATCGGCCAACTCGCGCTGCCACTGCTCGCAGAGATGGGGCGGGCAGAGCACAGCGAGGCGGCGAGCCTCGCCGCGGTCGAGCAACTCGCGGGCGACAAGCGCCGCCTCGACAGTCTTGCCGATACCAACATCGTCGGCGATCAGCAGCCGCACCGGGTCGAGGCGCAGAGCCATCAGCAGGGGGACGATCTGGAAGGGGCGCGGGCGCACACTGATCCGGCCGAGGGAGCGGAACGGCCCGGCGCCGCTGCGAAAAGTCAGCCGGGTGGCGTCGCGCAGCAGCCGGCCCGAGACGACATCACCGGCCAGGGCGGGGTCGGGCGGGGGGAAACTGGCCGGCTCAACCATGTCGATGCCGAGGGCGCGGCTGAGCGGTAGATGGATACCCGTCACCTCAGCGTCGGCGCCGCCGAGAGGGCGCAAGAGCAGCAGGTCGGCGTCGGCCGATGGAAGCACGACCCACTCACGATCACGGCAGCGAACCAGAGAGCCAGGGGCGTAGGTCTTCATAGCTACACTACAGACTGCGGGATGGCGCTCAGCGCATCTCCTTCAGCCTGGCTATTATAGCGTCAAGGGAATCGTCGCCCCTCACGCTAAGGACGCGGTATCCACTATCCTCTAACTCCGCACGTAGGTCGAGCGTTTCGGGGCTTGGCGGTTGCTCATCGCAGAACACGCAGACCGGCCCGCCGGGCAGGTTGAAGTAGAGATCGGGTTGGAGCGGCGAGTCCGCGAGGGCCGGCCGAACCGCATCGGGCAGGCGCCCGCCGGCATCGCGCAGGGCGGCCAGCACAGCATCAACGAAGCCCCCGCTGAGCGACTGGTTGGATGTGGTGCCTGCGGGCGCTTTCGGGCCGGCGCCGTCGTTGAGCTCGAGGCGGGCGGATGCCAAAGCCAGGAGCGGCTCATAGACAGTGCGCCGGTCGAGCAGGGCGTGATCGGGCTGGTTGGTGTAGGAGAGCAGGCAGCGGTAGCAGGCCCGGCCGCACTCCTTAGCCTCGTCGTGGCGCTCCTCGCCGCTGGCGGGGTCGAGGTGGCAGAGCTCAAGCGCGGCAAGGGCCACGCGGGACAACGCATCGGGATCATCGACAAGGCGGGCCAGCACACCAGCGCCGCCCTCAGCGGCCTCCCAGAAGAGCAGCCGTCGCTGCGCCCCATCACCGATGCGCTCCGAGGCCAACTCCTGCTCCTCGACCTGGAACACCGTCTCGATCCCGCGCCGCAGCGCGTACTGCAGGCTGGCGAGGCGCGCCTCGTCGGCGTCCGCAAGCCAGCGGACGAGCAGCAGGTTCCGGGTATCCTGCACCATCACCCGCAGCCCGCCGATAAACTGCTCGGCGGTCGGGTCGAGCGCACTATCGCCCTCGTCGCCGGGGCGCTTCCCCCAAGTACCACGCTTCAGGTCGATCGTAAAACCGTCGCTACTCGCCCGGCGCCAGCGATGGTTAACCCGCCAGAGTGTCGCAGTCTGCGCGTAGGTCAGCTCAAGCAGCGGATCGCCGGAGGCCGAACGCGCGGTGACGGTGACCCGGCGCAGCCCGCTGCCCTCGGGGGCGAAGCGGTAATGGGTCGTGATGTGATAACCCTGGCGAACCCGCTCCTCCTCATCGCTGGTGATGCGCTCGATACGCTGGGTCGCCACCGTGCCCATCTCGAAGATGCGATCGGTGGTGAGGCTGTTATCCGCGTCGAGCAGCGTGTGGCAGTGGGCGCAGCGGTTCGTATCGTGGACAGCCGGACCGTCGTGGATGTAGCCACAGACGTGACAGAGCTTGGCGGTGCGCAGACGAGACTCGATCCCACCCGGCGGGATGACAGCGCGGGTCACCCGATACTTACGCCCCTCGTGGTAGATCACATTACGCGGGCCAAACTCGCTCAGGGCCAGGAAGCGCGGCCGGGCGATAAAGCTTCCCTCCTCGCGGCTGGTTGGCAGGAAGGCCCGAATCGGCAGGCGCGGGAAGTTGTAGCCCGGCAGGAAGCCCTCGCTCGCGAAGTAGCGGTAGGGGTAAAAATCGGTCTCGCCGCTCTGGCCGGTGTTGCAGAGCAGATCCTTCTGGCGCAGCGCTTCCAGCTCACGCCGCCGGGCGTCGTCCAAGTCGTCGCGGGAGGTGCGGTCGATATAGCGCCGGTCGACGTCGGCGCGGGCCTGCTGGAGTTGGCGCTCGGCCGCGGTATAGAGCTCGCGCCAGCGGTCGCAGGCTCGGTCGAAGGCCGCAGCAGCGCCGTCGATGACTTGGGTGAGCCACCCCTCGTGATACCAGGCCGCCTGCTCGAAGGCTGGTGTCGCGGCCAGCATCGCCTGACAGGCGGCGAGACATGCCTGGCGGCGCTCAGGAGGGAGCTGGATGGCCTGGGCAATATGCGGGCGCAGCGGGTAGTTCCCAGCCGAGTCGGCGTTATCGAGCAGATCGAGCATCGATCGACCGAGGGGCAGGCCAGCCATGGCGAGCCAAACCGCGTGGACGTGGGCCTGGATCAGGTCGGGGTTGGCGAGATCGAGCCGTGGCGGCACGACCTGGCCGGAGACCATACGCTCTGGCTTGCGGAAGAAATACTGGTCGTGGCCGCTGCCCACCGAGCAATAGGTGGCGACGAAGGCGGGCTGGCCGGAGCGTCCGGCGCGACCGCTACGCTGAGCGTAGTTGGCCGGGGTCGGTGGCACGTTCCGCATATGCACAACGTTGAGGTCGGCGATGTCGATGCCGAGCTCCATCGTCGGCGAGCAGAAGAGCGCCTTGAGCTTGCCCACGCGGAAATCGCGCTCACGGTTCTGACGTCGCTCCTGCTCAACCTGACCTGTGTGCTCGCCGCCGGTCATATCCACCAGTTGCAGGGCGATCTCCCGGTAGAGCCGCACGAAGAAGGGATTGGGCCGCGCGCCAGGGTCGAACTCCAAATTCATACGCCGGGTGCGGATCGGATCGCGGGCCACCGTGCCGTCGCCCGGACACCAGAGCAGCGTATCGGCGCGCACCTGCACCGCCTCGCCGTGCTCGCCGGCGACCCCGATGAGATAACCTGCGCTGCGCAGGGCTGCGACAAGGGCTGTCACGAGCTTGCCGTACTCATCTAGCGTGAGGCTGGCGTTGAGGCCGGGCCAGGTCTGGCGCGCGCGCAGGAAGCGGCCGAGGGTCGTATTCGCGCCGAGGCTACGCTCCCCACGTTGGCCTACGGGTACGCCAGGGAGCACAAAGCGGCTGGCGGTGGCCAACACCTCGTGCTGATCGAAGGCCCAGCGCTCGTGGAGTTGGCCGCGGGCGCGCTGCTTGAGGCCCTCCTGGAACTCAGGCTCAAGCACTTCGGCGCTCAGGGCCAATTCGCGGCGCATGTAATCGAGCAGCGCCCGAGCGACCCGCAGGCGTGTCTCAGGCGTGGCACCCTCGAGGATGGGATGCGTCTGCCAGAAGCTCTCGGTGGCCGCGATCTCGTCGAGCATATCGTATGTGACGACAAGCAGGCCACACTGCTCTAGGTTGGGCTGAACCAGGCGCCAGCCACGGCGCAGATCCTCGTAGATTCGGTACTCGATCAACTCCTTAAAAGTGGTCCGCATACGCCGCGCGTTCGGCCCGACCACCGGCTCACGGGCGATCGCATCATCGGGCAAACCAAGCTGCTGCACCGTCTCCCTGGCGATGCGGGTGTAGTCGAGCCCTTCGGGGGCGGTGGCCACAGCACGGTAGATAGCGGCACGCAGCAGGGCCGTGTTCACAAAATCGTTGAAGTGGCCGGCCTGGAGCGAGGCATCCTGGCGGTTATCGGTGAAGCTCAGGAGCTTGCGCGCATCGTCCTTGAGGGCGGGATCAGCCCGCATCTGTGTGATCGTCGAGAGCGTGAGCAGCGTCGTCGCGGTGCTGCGACCCTCGCTACTCAGACGGGCAAGCTTTGCGAAGTCGGCCTGGCGTTTGGTGTAGAGCTCCCCGCAGCGCAGGCAGGTCAGAAACGGGGCCGGGACGAACCAGCTACGCAGGGTATCGGGGGCCCCAGGGGCGCCCACCGTGCCGGTCGGCCGTACAAAAAGCCGGCGCGGCTGGAACGGCACGTACTCCGGCTTAAGTTTCGGTCCACTCTTGCGCTGGACAAACCATGTCTCCGGCAGCAGATCCAAATGCTCGTCGGGCCAGAAGCCGTCCGGGTCGGTAAGCAGATAACCAACCCGCCGATCGCCCGAGTCGTCAGTCTCAAGCAGCGAAGGCGGCCGCGGAATCACGGTTCCAGCCTGGTCGTCGAGCGTGCAGAGATAGTACTCCTGTCCACAGGTACGGCAGAAGACCAGCGGGTAGAGCAGATGGTCAGGCGCGTTGGGGGCATAATGCTGGCCCTCCAGAGTCAGGGCCCGCTGGTCCGCGGGAGCGATGGTCGCATAGACCGCGCCACCCTGGGAGAAGAACTGGTGGAGCTTGAAGGCGAAGCCCGGCGAGTGCTCAGGGCTACGGAGCTGGCTGCCGCGCAGGAAGAGCTGCTTCAGACGGTGGGCACAAGTTTCAAGGGGCACCCCGGTGCGCTCGGCAAGCTCCTGAGCCCCCATCAGCAGCGTCACCGGGTCACGGCGGCGCAGGCGGCCCTCGTCCTCACGCAGGCCAAAACGATCCTCAACCCAGGCGGCCAACGGGTTACGCGCGAAGCTCTCCCAATCAGTGGGGAGCGGGCCAGCCAAGGCTGCCTGTAGCTCGGCCGTCGTCGGGGGGGTTGAGCGGGCGAGGCTCCAGCGCAGCGTCTCGTCGATGACTTGCTCTGGAGTGACGGGCGCGCCGAAGATCGTGCTTGCGACCGCGGCAACTGCGGCGTTGCGCTCGTAGCGGGTCGAGCCGGTGGCCATCGTGGCGCTCGTGCCGATGCACTGAATGGCCGGATTACCCGAGCGCTCACGGAGGCGGCGCACCAGCCAGGCGACATCGGCGCCCTGGCGCCCGCGGTAGGTATGCAACTCATCGAGGACAAGAAACTGGAGGCTGCCGGCGCGCTCGAAGAAGACACGCTCCTCGGGGCGGGTCAGCATGAGCTCTAGCATCACATAGTTGGTGAGCAAGATATGGGGGGGATGCTCGCGCAGCGCAGCCTTTTGCGCCTCGCTCTCCTGGCCGGTGTAGCGGGCGAAGCGCACCGGGCAGGACTCGCGGCCGCCGAGATTCTCAGCGAAGCGTTCTAAGGCCTGCTCCTGCGAGTTGATTAGCGCGTTCATCGGGTAGACGATGATTGCACGAACGCCGCCCTGCTCGGGCGCGTGGCGGAGGACATGGTCAATCACAGGCACCAGGTAGGTCAGGCTCTTTCCCGAGCCAGTGCCAGTGGTGACCACGTAATGCTCGCCCCGAGCAGCGAGATCAATGGCCGTGCGCTGATGTTGATGGAGGCGGAGCGAGCGCCCGCTCGACTGGAACAGCCCCGCGCAGGCAGGATGGAGCACGCCGCGTTCGGCCAACTCCTCCACAGTCTCTGCCGGCTGATAGGCAGGGCTAAGTTGTAGCAGCGGATCGGGCCAGAGCATGCCGTCAGCGAGTTGCTGATCGACAAAAGCCCGGATGCGAGGATCTAGGATGCCCAGAAAGCTCTGGACATACTCGGCATAGTCGGCAACGACGGTCTCGCGAAGGCGAAATGCGTCCATAGTTTGGGTGATGTAGGAGTGCGGGGAGTTCGCCAGAAGTATACCATCCCGCTCGACAGATCGCACGAAAGTGGGCCGAAAAGCTCACCTGTCGAGCGCGGAACAGCCCGGGCGCTGCGGCCCGACTGTGGTCGTTGAGCGGCGAGCAGGCGCATTTGTGCCTTAGCCCGCACCTATAGTGAAGCCAGGTCTTATCGCTCTCTGCGTAGAAAGGCACTGGCTATGCGTGCATCGATCCGCCTCCTCGTCGCCCTTGTCGCCCTGGCCCTGCTCGTTCCTGCTGCGCCGACGGCCGCCCAAGCCGAGCAGCGTTGCTTCCCCGAGACCGGGCAGTGCATCGCTGGCCCGATCCGCAGCTACTGGGAGCGCAGCGGCGGCCTGGCTGTCTTCGGCTTCCCGATCACCCCGCAGAGTGTGGAACTGGTCGAAGGCCAGCCACTGCAGGTCCAGTGGTTCGAGCGCGACCGGCTCGAGATCCAATCCAATGGCCTGGTTACCGCTGGCCGTCTCGGCGTCGAGCGCCTGGCGCAGCTTGGCACACCCTGGCAGCCGGGAAGCGGCGCCCCCGCCGCCTCGGGCTGCGTCGTCTTCCCCGAGACCGGCCACTCGCTTTGTGGCGCCTTCCGCGCCTACTGGGAGCGCGGCGGCGGCCTGGAGCGCTTCGGCCTCCCGGTGACGGGGGAGTTCACCACCACGCTGGAGGGCCGCGAGTACACTGTGCAGTACTTCGAGCGTCGGCGCTTCGAGCTGCACCCCGAGATCGGGCCGGATACGGTGCTGCTCGGCCTGCTCGGCCGCGAGGTGCGCGAAAATACGGCCCCGGCCCAGCCGATCAGCTTTAGCGGCAGCGGCCAGCAGGTCACCCAGCCCTTCAGCCTGCCCGCGGCCTTCACCCGGGTGACGCTCAGCCACCAGGGCCAGCGCAACTTCATCGTCAAGGCGTATCGCTCCAATGGGCGCGAGGCGCTGCTGGCCAACGAGATCGGCGGCTACAGCGGCACGGCGCTGCTGGAGGGCACGCCGGGCGAGACGATCTTCCTGGAGGTGCAGGCCGATGGATTCTGGACTGTCGAGGTGGCTGCGGTGGGCTTCGATAACGGCGCTGTATACTTCAGCGGCCGGGGCGACACGGTGAGCCCGCTCTTCACGCCGCCGGCCCAGGGTCCTGTGCCCTACGCCTTCAGCCACGACGGCCAGCGCAACTTCATCGTCTGGCTGCGCTGCGCCGGCCGCGACGACCTGGCCCAGAATACGATCGGCCCGGTGAGCGGCACGGCGGTGGTGCGCTTCGATGCCGGCCCCTGTCTCTGGGAGGTGATGGCCGACGGCAATTGGAGCATCACCCCGGCGCAATAGCCCGCGATGGCGCGCTAAAACGGCAGGGCTAGCCGCCCGCCAAGCGAAAGAGCGAAATGTAGGGCTTGTTCCGGCCAGCCCTACATTTCGCCGATCCCTTCGGCCAGCGCACTTGGGCGCTGCATCCGCCCCGTGCTGATGGGCGCACGGACAAAATAAAGTTGCTACAATTGCCCCATCACCAGCAACCCGAAGGGAGCAAACGATGTGGCGATCTGCGGTTCTCT
>DAOUGF010000726.1:0-1535 GCA_034429295.1 Chloroflexaceae bacterium | reverse complement strand
TCCACATAGCTGTAGGCGTCGCTCTTCACCCAGCCGAGGGCGCGGGTCGGGCCAACGAGGGCGAGCGCGGCCGCGTCGCGGCTGTTCAGCTCCGTCTCGGCCGGCTGCAGCCCCGCGCCGGCCGGGTCCTCGCCTGCGAAGAAGGCCGCCGGCCCGGCGTAGAGCCGCTCCAGGCCCAGGGGCTCGATGTAGCTGTCCCACCACCACGACATGCCGCTCCCGAAGCCGCCGCTCATCAGGCCGGCCCAGATCCCACTGTGGACGTGGACGCCGCTCCGGTCGGTGCTGCTGGTGTCGGTGGTGCTTGCGCTATAGCCAAACTCGCCGTAGAGGGCGGGCTTGCCGAACTTGCGCATGGCCGCGGTGCCGCGGGCGAAGCTGCCGATCGGGTCGTTGGTCTCGTAGATGTGGCGCTGCACCAGATCAATCTCCGGCATGCGCCAGACGGCCTCGTCGCCCACGCGGGCGTAGCTGGTGGTGCGCAGGTGCCGATATGGGTCGTACTTCGCCAGTTCTGCGCTCATCTCGGTGATCCAGGCCGTCTGGATCTCCGGGGCGGCCATCGGCGTCCAGTCAACCTCGTTCCACCACTCCCAAGCGAGCAGGTTCGGGCTGTAGCCCCAGCGGGCGACGATGTAGCGCAGCCGCCGCTTGAACAGCTCGCGGGCCGTCGGGTCGCCGGCGAAGCAGCCCGGATCGGCGCAGGGTCCGCCGAGGGCTGCGTTGTAGGGATTCTGGTCCCACTCCGGGTTGACGTCCGTGCTGAAGGCGCCGTGGTTAAGCAGCGCCAGCATGATGTAGATCCCGTGCTGGTCGGCCAGTTCGAAGATGCGGTCGAGCTGCCAGGCCCGATCCAGGCGCGCCGTGTAGTCGCCGAGGCCGGTATCGCTCCACTCGATACCGAAGGCCCAGCTCGCCATCCAGACGCGGGCGAAGTTCGCGCCGTTGGCGGAGAGCTTCGCGAACCAGCGTTCGTAGTCGCCGGTGCCGCCCTCGCCGTACCAGCCCACATTTTGGCCGATGGCGATGTAAGGCGTGCCGTCGTCGAAGGCCAGGTAGGCCGCGCTCCGCGGATCGACGCGCACGAAGCCGTGGTGCGCCGAGTCGCGGACGGCGAAGCTGACGGGCGCTGCTGTGGCGCTGCCGGCGGGCGTAGTCACGGTCACGCTGGCGCTCCACTGGCCGGCGCGGTCGGGGGTGAAGCGCACCTTCCAGGCGGGCTCGCCCTCGGGCGTGAACTGCTCCCGCCCGCCCTCGGTGCTGCGGCTGAAGGCCTGGTAGTAGAAGCCAGGCACTCGTACCGTGGCGCCGTCGGGGTCGCTGAAGGTCGCCCACAGCTCGATCTGCGCTGGATCGAAGGGGTTCGTATACTCGGCCTGCAGCTCCACCGTCAGCTCGAGCCGGCCGAAGCGCTCGACCTGCGTGGCGTCGAGGGTCACCGAGAGCACGCGGACCGCGCTCGGCGCCGGGATGCAGGCGGCGAGCAGCAAGATACAGCATGCGGCGTACAGAATGCGGAGTGCAGCTCGCGTACG
>DAOUGF010000725.1:0-3123 GCA_034429295.1 Chloroflexaceae bacterium | reverse complement strand
CCGGAGCGCATCCGCGCGCTGCAGAACATCGGCCAGTCTGGAATGCCGGGCAGCCCCCACTACGGCGACCAGTTCGAAGCCTGGACCGACGGCGCCTACCACGATGTCCTCTTTGCCCGCGAGGCGGTGGAGGCCGAGCGCAGCGCCTATGTGGCCGTCACACCGGATCAATCCGCGGGCTGATCGACGAACGGGTGGATTGCAGAGATGTCGGCAGATCGAGTAGAGTTGAGGCTGACAACAGGCAGAGCGCCGGCTCAGGGCTATCCGCAGCGCCGCGGGGCCCGCAGCCCAATTGAAAGGGGCAGCGACATGGCCTCGTACCAGACCAAACGCGATATCGCGCTGACCTTGCTGAGAGACGCCATTATCAAAGGCGAGATCGCGCCGGGGGCCCGCGTGCCCGTAGACGAGTTCACTCAGCGCTTCGACCTGAGTCTGACACCGATCCGCGAGGCCCTGCCTATCCTCGAGGCAGAGGGCTTTATCACGCAAGTGCCGCACCGCGGCGCCGTGGTCGCCCCAATGGATTGGGAGGAGATCGTCGAGCTGTACACGATTCGGATCAGCATGGAGTCGCTCGCAACCCGCCGGGCCGTGCCTAACCTCGGCCCGGATCAGCTCGCCGAGATGCACAGGCTGCGCGAACGCATGGAGGCCTTCAGCGGCGACTGGGCCGACTTCCTGCAGCTCGATCGGCAGTTCCACCTGGTGCTCTACCAGGCAGCGGGCAGCCGGCGCTGGCTGGACACGATCGAACTCTACTGGCGGCGCAGCACACGGTACATGCTCGCCAGCACGGCTATCAGCGGCGCGATCGAGAATGTCCATGCCGACCATCGACTACTGCTCCAGAACTGTGAGGCCGGCGACGCTCAGGCCGCCGAGCGTACTCTGCGCGAGCATCTTGAGCACTCGCTCAACCGGCTCCTCGGCGAGTGGGAGCAGAACCGGGGGGCCTGACCATGTACAACGCCAGCGCCGGCCGCCCCACCTACGGCCATCGCATCGGGATCCTCATGCAGCGCGACACCCTGGTGCGCATCCCTGGCGATGTCGGCAATCTCACTACCTATGCCTTCCCGGTGAGCTTCCGCGTCGTGGAGGAGTTCCCCGTCGGGCTGATCCAGAGCGAGGAGGTGCTGCGCTACGCCCCACAGTTTGTCGCTGCGGCCCAGGCCCTGGAGGCCGACGGCTGCAGGGCCATCGCCACCGGCTGCGGCTTTCTGACGCTGCTCCAGCCGATCCTCGCGGCCGCAGTGTCGGTCCCGGTCGCCACCTCGGCCCTCATCCAGGTGCCTCTGGTAGCCGCGATGCTGCCGGCCGGGCGCAAGGTCGGGATCATCACCGTGAACGCGGCCAACCTTAGCGAGCGCCACTGCGAGGCGGTTGGCTGGTCGCCGCGCCGCGTGCCCGTGAGCGTGATTGGCGTAGACGAGCAACCGGACAGCTGCTTCACCCGTGCGACGTTGAGCCGTGTGGGCGCTGAGCCCGAGCTGCTGGCCCAAGTGGAGGCGGAGCTAGTGGCGCTGGCACAGCGCCTGGTGGAGCGGGACCCGACGGTGGGGGCAATTGTGCTTGAGTGCACAAATATGCCCCCGTACGCCCACGCCATCCAGCGCGCTGTCGGGCTGCCGGTCTTCGACATTGTCACGCTGATCAACATGCTCCACGAGTCAGTCGCGCGGCGGCCCTACGTGGGATACTGCTGAGGCCCTACCGCCCCACCCGTAGCGTCCAGAAGAGCAGCGCCCCTAGGAGCCGCAGGCCGGCGGAGGCGAACAGCGCGCCGCGCAGCCCCATCAGCTCGGCGAGTACAGTTCCCAATAGGGGACCAGCGAACGTTGCCGCATAGATAGCCACACGGTAGAGCGCGATATACGAAGCGCTGCGCCGCTGCGGGCACGTCTTCAGCAGCAGGTCGAACTGCACAAGGTCGATCCCTGCGGCGCAGAGCCCGCCCAGGGCGGCGAAGAGCAGCAGCGGCACCACGCTCTGGCTCAGCCCCGCCAGCAGCGGGTAGAGCCCGAGGCCCACGCTGCAGACGAGCAGGACGAACGCCGGGCCGCGCTGCCGGGAGAGTGCGGCCCAGAGAAAGTAGCCCACCAGCAGCACGGCGGTGCTCACGGTGCTGATCAGCCCGATCCAGAAGTCGGAGGCCCGCAGCTCGTGCACCCAGAAGAGCGGGAAGATCGGGAGGGCGAGCATCAGGCCAAGATAGTAGACACACGAACTGCCGACGAAGCGCATATATTCCGGGAGTCCGCGCAGCTCGGCGAGGGCAGCCCGTATCGTCCGCCAGGGAGCCGCAAGCTGCTCGCCTTCCGGGACAGGGTTATCGGGTATGACTATCCGTCGCGAGTAGAAGAGGCTCAGAACCCCACAGGCGAATGCCGCGACAAAGGCGAGTTGGTAGTTCAGCGGGAAGACGACCCGCTCGAGAAACCAGCCCACCGCCATGACGGTGAGCGCCATCACTGCGCTCATGCTCGCCCAACGCCAGCTCAACAGCCAGTACCGCCGCTCAGGCGCGACAGCCGCCGCGATCACCATAGTGAAGGCCAGCGTGACCAATGTCTGGGGCACGGTGACGAGGGCCCAGATGAAGATGATCGCCGCAGGCAGCGACTCGCGCGCCACCAGCAGCGGAATGAGCCCTGTCAGCAGGTAGGCGACAAAGACGAGCGCCCGCGAGCGGGAAAACCAGGGTACGATATTGCGCTGGCGCTCCAGAAATTGCCCGAGCGGCAGCGAGAGCAAGATCCCGGTCAGGGCCGGCATCGCTGTCAGCATGGCTATCTGCAGCGGCGAGGCCCCGAGGCGTACCAGAAAGATCGACAGGAAAGTGCCAATGCCGGCGGAAGCCCCAATGCCGAGTCCGTCGATCAGCACGTTTCGGGCGTTGCGTTGCTCGAGCCCATCCTCAAGGATGAGCTCTCGAACGGCCTGGGCGCCGCGCTGCGCCAGAGCGCCGACAATCTGCGCCATGCTCGCCTCTACGCTGATGGCAGGCCGTTATAGCGAGGGTGATCGACGATCTGGCGGAACTCTTCGGCCACAGCGGCGAGCCGCTCGCAGAAGCGCTCGATCAGCAGGCGCCCCTTCTCCGGCGTCGCCACCGTT
>DAOUGF010000724.1:0-5689 GCA_034429295.1 Chloroflexaceae bacterium | reverse complement strand
CTCAACGTGGCGCACGTTGGTGAGATACTTCTCGAGCAGCAGGTCGCCGCGCCCGAAGGAGGCCTCGGCCTCGGCGCGGGCGGTTGGGTAGGCCCTGAGCAGGTCGCTCTCATCGTAGGCGACGCGCATGCCCCGGCCGCCGCCCCCCGCTGACGGCTTGAGCAGCACCGGGTAGCCGACGCGCCTGGCGATCTCGATGGCCTCGTCCACACTCTTCAGCTCGCCGTCGGAGCCTGGCACGGTGGGCACACCGGCCTTGCGCATGGTCTGCCGGCCGATCACCTTGTCGCCCATCAGGCGCATCGTCTTGGCGCTAGGGCCAACAAAGGTGAGCTTACAGTCGGCGCACATCTCCGCGAAGTAGGGGTTCTCCGAGAGAAAGCCGTAGCCGGGGTGGATGGCGTCGCAGCCGGTGATCAGCGCGGCGCTGATCAGGGCCGGCGGGTTGAGATAGGATTTGGCCGGCGGGGGCGGGCCGATGCAGACAGCCTCGTCGGCCAGGCGCACCGCGAGCGACTCGCGATCGGCCTCGCTGAAGGCGACGACGCTCTTGATGCCGAGTTCCTGGCAGGCTCTGATGATACGGACAGCGATCTCGCCGCGGTTTGCGATGAGGAGTTTGTTGAGCATACGGCCCTATCTCACCCTCACGGAGGAGCGGCCACGATGGGCCGCCCTCACGGTATGGCTCTGGCTCGTTTACAGATGTGATTTTTCAATCACAGTTGTGATTGCCACGACGCGCCGCTCCCACGGTACGACTCTGGCTCAGGGGCAGCTGCGACGGCCCTTATTGCATCACCATGCCGCCATCGATCGTGAAGGTCTGCCCTGTGATGTAGGCGCCGGCGTCGGAGGCGAGGAAGCAGACCAGGGAGGCGACCTCGTCGGCGCGGCCGAAGCGGCCGAGGGGGATGGTGGCGAGGATGGCCTGGCGGGTCTCCTCGCCGAGCACGGCGGTCATCTCGGTCTCGATGAAGCCGGGGGCGATGGCATTGACCGTGATGTTGCGCGAGGCCATCTCGCGGGCGGTGGCCTTGGTGAAGCCGATGATGCCGGCCTTGGCTGCGGCGTAGTTGGCCTGGCCGGCATTGCCGATCAGGCCGATCACCGAGGCGATGTTGATGATACGGCCGCCCCGCTGCTTGCTCATCGGGCGCAGCACGGCACGGGAGCAGAGGAAGACGCCGCGCAGGTTGGTGCCGAGCACGGCGTCGAAATCCTCTTCCTTCATGCGCATCAGCAGGGTGTCGCGGGTGATGCCGGCATTGTTGACGAGGATATCGAGGCGGCCATGGGCGTCGAGGACGCTCTTCACGAGGCGATCAACATCGTCGGCGGAGCTGACGTCGGCCTGGATGGCGCTGGCCTTGCCGCCCGCTGCCGTGATCGCGGCCACCGTCTCCTCGGCGGCGGCGCTGTTGCCGCGATAGTTGACTACGACGGTGGCACCGCACTTTGCCAGGCCCTCGGCGATCGCCCGGCCGATCCCGCGCCCGCCCCCGGTGACCAGAGCGACGCGGCCGGTGAGGTCGAGTTGCATAGCTTGCCCTGCTGGCTCTACACGCTGATCCTGTCTGCGAGGCTGTTGGGGCGCCCCGTGGTGGGCGCCCACGATGGGAAGCCCTTAGCCCTCGGCGATCTCGAACAAGGTCTGCCCATCGATGGCGACGAGGTTCCGCTTGCCGGCCGCGGCCTTGGCGGCGTCGGGGGTAAACTCGGTGGAGGTGATGACCACGCCTTTGGTGATCCCGCGGCGCTTCATATCCTGCGTTAAGCTCTCGATCGTGCCGGGGCGAACCTTGTCGGCCACAGTGAGGCGCAGCAGGTAGAGCTCGCCCTCGTAGGTGAGCTCGAGATCGAGGTGCTTATCCTTGTCGATGAAGCGATAATCCTTGAACTCGAAGCCCTTCTTGCGGTAGAGGCTGGCCACATAGGAGCCGAGTTGGGGCAGCGAAAGGCCCTGCAGATCCTCCACGGTGCGAACGACGCTGGGGCGCTCGAGCTTGCCGCCGCGCTCGGCCACCTGCGCGCGGAGCTCGCGATTGCGCTGCTCGGCGCGGCCCGCCATCACCGTGCCGAAGGCAGGGAAGGGGATGAGGGCGAAGAGGGAGAAGGTGACATAGAAGAAGATCAGATCGCCGAGAGTCGCGGGGGCGGGCGGAACATCCGGGGCGAGCTGCAGCACCGGCATGGGAGCGAAGCCGGCCTGGCCGATGGAGCCGTAGGCGAGCACAGCGAGCAGGCCGAAGAGGAAGCCGGCGCCGCCGAGCACAAGCCCGTGGGCAAGCCAATCGCCTTTCACGCGACGGCCGAGGTAGAGGCCGGCCATGACGGGGACGATGCCGGCGAGGATCTGCAGGTACCCGGGGCCAAGGAAGAAGATGCACCAGGCCAGAGCCATACCGAGGGCGATCAGCAGGGTGAGGCGCCACTCGAGGTTGGCGAAGGAGAGGCCGAGCCGCTGGCTCCAGGACGTGGGCTCGGCTGGCTGCTCCGCCGGCTCGCCCGTGCGCTGCAGAGGCTTCGCCTCGTCTTCGCGCTGCTCGGGCGTCGTTTCAACACTCATGACTACGAATTCTCCAGCAGCTCATCTACAGCCTCGCGCAGCTTGCCGATATCGGCGAAGGAGCGGTACACCGAGGCGAAGCGAATATAGGCAACCTCATCGAGCTCTCGCAGCCGGCGCATCACCTCGTCGCCGATGGCCGTGCTGCTCACCTCCTGATCCTCGGTGGCCATGATCGCGGCCTCGACATCGTTCACCAACTGCTCCATCTGCTGGGCGGAGACGGGGCGCCGGTAGCAGGCGGTGCGCACGCCGCGCATGATCTTCTCACGCTCGTAGGGCTCCCGCTCGCCATCCTTCTTCACCACCATCAGGCTCACCGCCTCTACGCGCTCGTAGGTGGTGAAGCGGCGCCCGCAGGTGCGACAGCGGCGGCGGCGGCGGATCATCTCGCCGTCGTTCAGCTTGCGCGTGTCCACCACGTCGGTGTCGGGGTGCTGGCAAAAAGGACAGCGCATCGCGAACTATGCCTCCCTGCCCGGCGTTGGGATCGTCATTCGCGGCATTATAGCATGCTTGCCCGCCCCTCCGGTGACAGGGTGACAGGGTGACAAGGTGAACGCCCTCGCTTCGCTCGGGCTAGGTGACAAGGTGAACGCCTTCGCTTCGCTCGGGCTAGGGGACAAGGGGACATCCTGACGGCGCCGATAGGTGTCCCCCCGTCCCCCTGCCACCGGCTGCGATCACGGCGTCAGCGTGAGCGTATCGCCCGCTACCTCGCTGTCGAAGGGGATGGGCACATACTCGACCCGCTGCCAGCGCTCGATCCAGTTGTCGTACTGCGAGCTGAGGAGGTTGCCCGACTGGCCAGTGGTGTGCATAAAGCGGGAGTTGTTCAGGTCGGCGAGGTCGATCAGCTGGCGGTAGGAGGGCACATGGCGCTGGAAGTACGGCTCGCTGCGACTGATCGGCCCCACATTCACGGTGAAGGCGTCGCCGCCGTTGGGGATGCTGCGGCTGAAGATAGGGCGCAGAAGATCGACGTTATCGAAGGGATTGTGGGGGAAGATCACTACATGGGCCTTGTCCCAGCGCCATGCCCGCACGTCGTCCGTCCCCTGGACCTCCGCCATGCGCTCCAGCCCATCGGCGAGGGCCTTGGCCATAGCGGCGTCGCAGCCCTCTTCGGCTGGCGTGTTCACGTCGTCGCACCAGACGCTCTGGCTCCCACGCAGCACTTCGTCGAGCAGGATGGCGTGATCGTTACTTTCGCCCCTGTAGTCCTCGTAGATATTCCGCAACTCGTCGGCGAACACGGTCTCGGGCAGGGCCTGGTAGTAGGCTGCGTAGACGGCGGCGGCCGCGCTGTCGCCGGCCATCGTGCCGTCCCAATTCCGCAGCAGCTCAAGGGCGGCCCGCTCCTGCTCGCCAGCGGGGTTGATGCTCGTGAGCGCAGGCAGCAGCTCGCGGGCCTGCAGCGAGACGATGTCGGCCTGCATGGCGGCCATGTCGTCGAGGGTGTGCTGGGGCTTGGACTCGATCAGCTCGATGATGCGCTGGGCGCGGTATGGCGCGGCCCAGTCGGTGGAGAGGAGGTGCGGGTAGCTGTCGGGCACGAGGCGATTGTTGGCGGTGACGACGTAGCCCCGCTCGGGGTTGAAGGTATGGGGGAGCTCGGAGAACGGGATGTAGCCCTGCCAATCGTCGGCGCCGCTCCAGCCCTCGGCGGGGAGCCGGCCGTCGCTGCGGGGGCGGATCGGCACGGCGCCGGGCGCGTAGTAGCCGATATTGCCTTCCACATCGGCGTAGACGAAGTTCTGCATGGGGGAGTGGTAGCTGCTGAGGGCTGAGGTGAACTCCTGCCAGTTGCTCGCCCGGTTGATCCCGAGGAACGCCTGCAGCGTGCCGTCCGCCTCGTCGAGGGCCGTCCAGCGGAAGGCGAGCGGGTCGCCGGTGCCGTCGGCCACATCGGAGATCAGCGGGCCGTGGCGGCTGACGCGCACGAAGAGCTCCACATCCTCCTCGCCCTTGACCTTGATCGTTTCGGGGATGATCGTCAGCGGCTCCCAGCGACCCTGGTAGAGCACCTCGTTGCGCTCGTTCACCCGCTCCACGAAGAGATCCTGCACATCGGGGTTGGTGTTGGTCACGCCCCAGGCGATCCGCTCGTTGTGGCCGATCACCACGGCGGGCAGGCCGGGCAGGGTGGCACCGGCCACGTGCAGGTTGCCGCCCTTGAGGTGGGCGAGGTACCAGAGGGCCGGGATGCGTGTGCCGAGGTGCGGGTCGTTGGCGAGCATGGGCCTGCCGCTCGCGCTGCGCGCCCCGGAGACGACCCAGTTATTACTGCCCACATGCTCGCCGCCGAGGCCGATCGCGGCCTCGACGCGGGCGGCGAGGGCGGAGAGGGCGTCAGCCGGCGACTGTTGCTCGGCCGACGACGAACTATTGGCAGCTGGCGATCGCTGCGGCGCGACCTGCCGGGCGATGGTTGTTGATTGGTGGTCGCTGGTCTGAGCCCTCACCGAATCCCCGCCATCCGGCAGGATCAGTGGGTCGTCGGCTGCGGCGGCGGGGAGGAGCGCGGCGGCGGCGTCGGGGCCAATCTGCCGGGTGATGCGGGCGACGAGCAACTCCTCTTCCCAGTTCCCGGCCAGGTCCCAGCTCATCATCTTCATCCAGACGAGCGAATCCTGAGGGCGCCAGGGCTCTGGCTCGATGCCGAGGATGCTGAACTCGATGGGGAGGCCGCCGCGGTGAGTTTCGATGAAGGCGTTCACGCCAGCCGCGTAGGCATCGAGCAGCGCGCGGGAGTCGGGGTCGAGGTTCTGGTAGGCGCTCTCGGCGGCGCGGGCGGTGCCGATGGTGCGCAGGAAGATATCGACCTCGAGGCCGCCTGGGCCGACGGCCTCGCTAAGGCGGCCGTTGCCAACGCGGCGCTGGAACTCCATCTGCCAGAGGCGATCCTGGGCGTGGGCGTAGCCGAGGCCAAAGACAGCGTCGGCCTCGCTCTGGCCGGTGATGTGAGGGATGCCGTTGCTGTCGCGGACGATCGTGATCGGCGCCGAGATTCCGGCGACCGTGACGTTGCCGCTGGTTTGGGGGAGGCTGCGACGGAGCCAGAGATAGCCGCCCCCGCCGAGCAGAAGGACGAGGGCAACGATGAGGATGAGGAGGCGG
>DAOUGF010000723.1:0-5091 GCA_034429295.1 Chloroflexaceae bacterium | reverse complement strand
GCCGGTAGCGCCGAGCGGCCCTGGCTGCTCGCCATGCCCAGCCCTCCGATCGTCGCTGCCTGGCGCCCCGAGCTGCCCCACGCCGGCCGTTATCGCGTGCTGGCCTACCTGCCATACGCGCTCAACGGCCTCGACGAGACCCGCGAGCTCCGCTATCTCATCCGCCACGACGGCGGAGAGAGCCTGGCCGCAGTGGATGCCGAGGACGAGCGCAACTGGTGGGCCGACCTCGGCGAGTACAACTTCACGCCGGGCGAGGCCCTGGTGAGCGCCAGTACCCTCGCAGGCGACGACCGCCGGGGCATCTGGATCGACGCCGTGGCCTTTGTGCCTGTGCCGTAGTCCGTAGCCCGTAGTCCGTACCGCTGCATCTCGCTGTATGGGCTACGTCTACTGCTTCGCATCGTTGGTACACCGACGCTGCTGCACCGCGCCCTCAAGCACTCAGCTTGAGGGCGCGAGAGCAAGCGCCAGGATGTGCCAAGCTAGTGGAACAGTACAACTACTGACTACTGAAGATCAAATCGCGCCGCGAGAAGGCGTACACCGCAAGCCCAAGCAGCGACACCAGCAGCGAGGCTTGGGCTAGCAGGTTCGCGTAGGCCGTCGGCGTGCCATAGTCGCGGGTAACAGCCAGCTGGAAGCCGTAGAAGGCCGGCACGAGCGGCCCACCCAGCAGGGCCTGCAACGCCCGCAGCAGCGCCCGCAGCGCCTCGGGCAATGCCTCCAGCAGCGTGCCGCCGATAAAGTTGCTCGAGAAGGCCAGCGCGATCAGGCCGAGCACGACGAGTCGCCAACTCGTCGGGAAGACCAGCGGCGAGAGCATCAGCATCAGCGCGGCGAGCAGCCCGATGTTGAGGAGCAGCGGCAGCGTGCCGAGCACCCAATCTTCGAGAAACAGGTCGCTCGGTCGGTTCAACACGGCGGCCGCGAGGCAGAGCAGGACATAGGCGCCGGCAACGATCGCGCAGGCGCTGAAGAACAGCCCGAGCAGGAAGGTTGCCCGGCCGACGCCGCGGGAGAGCAGCACATAGCTTTGCGGCCGGTCGCCCAAGCCGATAATGATGGCCATAGTGTAGAGCGTGAGCGCCGGGGTGAAGACCCCCACCACGCTGAAGAAGTACTCGCCGTTCATCGGCCGGCGCAGAAAAACGAAGTAGGCCACGAGCACAGCGATCAGCTCGATGGCCACTCGCCCTGAGCGCAGATACTCCAGCAGCGTAAATCCGGTGAAGCGCAACAGCCGCATAGTGGTTTGTCCCGCCTAGCCTCTATCCCCTCTGGGCTGCCCTCGATCCCCTCCACTCTCCTCGCTGCTGCGCCCCAGCAACTCATTCAGCAGCGTGTCGCCCTCGCCGGGGCGGCGGGTCGGCGGCGGAGGCGGCGCGGGCTCCGGCGGCGGCGTCCAAGGCGCTGGCGGCAGGGTGACAGGCTCAGGGGACTCAGGGGGCGGGAGAGTGGCTCCGCGCACCGCCTGCAGGTAGAGCCGCTCCATCGGGCTCTCCAGCGGCTCCAGCGCGATGATCGCCACGCCCGCGTCGAGCAGCGCCCGCAGCACCTTCGCCTGCAGCTCCGGCGTGTTCTGGCCGATCCGCACGCTCTGGCCGTCGGTCCTCACATTGCCGTCAAGCCCTTCGAGCCAACTCCGCAGCCCTGCCTCGAGGCCTGCCACCCGGATGCGCACGCTGTTGGCCACTGCTCGCAGCTGGGAGACCGGGGCCTCGGCCACGATCCGCCCGCCGGCCAGCACGCCAACCCGATCGCAGAGCAGCTCCACCTCCTGCAGGTAATGGGTGCAGAGAAACACCGTGTGGCCCCGCTCCCGCACCGCCGCGAGGATATCAATGATCTCACGCTGTCCCGCGGGGTCGAGGCCGCTGGTGGGCTCATCGATCAGCAGCAGGTCGGGGTCGCAGAGCAGGGCTTGGGCCACGCCGACCCGCTGCAGCATGCCCTTGGAGAAGGTGCCAAGACTCCGGTCAGCCACCTCCCGGAGGCCCACCACAGCCAACTCCTGCTCCACGCGCTCCCGCAGCTCTGCGTCGCTGAGGCCGCTGAACTCGCCGAGGAAGTGCAGGTACTCGCGGGCGCTGTAGCGGGTGTGGTAGCGCTGCCGCTCAGGGATGTAACCGATGCGCGGGCGCACCCGCTCCAGATCTGTCGCGCCGAAGAGGCGCACCCGCCCGCTGTCGGGCCGCAGGAAGCCCAGCATCAGGTGGATGAGCGTTGATTTGCCGGCGCCGTTCGGGCCGAGCAGCGCATAGACCTCCCCTGCCTCGACGTGCAGGTTTAGCCCTTGAAGCACCTGGAGATCACCGTAGGCTTTGTGCAGGTTCGTGATCTCGATGACGTCGCTCACGGATGCTCCTTCAGATCCGGCCGGCGAGCGCCAGAGCAGCCGCGGCCAACGCTGCCAGCGGCAGGCCCCAGAGCGTGGAGAGGCGTAGCGCCTGTGGCAGCGTCATGCGCGGCACGCGGCCGTCGATCCGCCGCAAGGCGAGACTGGCCACCACCAGGCCGGCGATGACCATGCCGATGGCGATCCAGGGCGTGGCGAGGGCGACGGGCAAAGTCGCGACAAGGGCTGCCGCGATGAGGGCCCCGGCCCGCACATTGCGCGCCCAGCTGTCGAGCGCAGAGGCGCCAGCAGGGAGCCCTGCCAGGGTGCCGCCGGGGGTGACGCTCTCCTCGGCCGCGAACGGCCCCCACCCGATCGCCACGGGCAGCGCCGCCAGCGCGACAACCAGGGCCAGCAGGTGCGCAGGCGCTGTCGACGACCGCCAGTCGGCATGGATGGCAACGGCGGTCCCAAGGGCTGCCCAGAGCACCGCCCGCCCCAGCGCACCGAGCTGCGCCTCGCGGATCGCAGCACGGACTACAGCCGGCACCCCGGCGAGCAAGGCGGGCAGGAGCGGCAGCAGAAAGGCGAGCTCGAAGCCAGCCCAGGCCCAGAGCCAGGAGGCGCCGCCGGCCGCAGGGTGCAGCGGCCACGGCAGCGTCGCGAGGGCCAGCCCCGCGAGGAGCGCCGAAGCAAGCGCCGCCAGGCCCTCACGCGTGCCCAGCGCCCCGTCCGGCGACAGCCGCTCGCGCCGCCGTCCGGCCAGGAGCCCGAAGACCCCGCCCGCAACGATGGCAGTGACCACTCCTGGATAAACAAGGGCCGCAATGGTAAGCGCCAGAGCCTTCATCATCTCTACCGTAGGGGCGGGGCATCGCGCCCGTCCTCCCCGTTCCCGCCATTGGGGCGGATCATCCCGCCCACCCTACCCATCGTGCCCGCCCGAGATTCCGTCACAACGCCCGAATGAACGCCAACCCCCGGATCGCCTCATCAATAGTCGCCAACACCGGCTGTGGATAGAGCCCGATCGTCAGGCAGAGCAGCAGCAGCAGCAGCATCAGCGCGGCGGTGCTGCGCGGCTCGCGAGCGAGGCGTCGCGGCGCAGGCCGATCGAGCTCCGTTTCGCCGAGCATCAGCGGCTCGGGCGCCGCCGTCTCTTCCCCCGGGCCAAGCAGCCGGCCCGCGGCGGCGCGAGCAAGCCCCAGGCCAGCCAGCAGTGTTCCGGCCAGCAGCGCCAGCAGCTCGACCCATCCCCGCTCCGCGGCCGCCTGGTAGATCAGCAGGCGGCTCACCGCGCCGTTCAGCGGCGGCAGACCAAGGAGCGCGAGCCCGCTCACCAACAGGCCCGCCCCGGCGACCGGCCAGCGGCGCAGCAGATCGCGCCGCAGCACGCCCGGCGTGCGCCCATCGGGGCGCTCGAGCTGCGCGAGGCTGACAAAGAGCAGTGTTACGGCCAGGGTCTGGTTCAGCGCGCCAAAGATCGCGCCCGCGAGGCCCAACGGCGTCACCGAGGCCAGCCCATAGAATACCATACCACAATCGTAGAGGATCAGATAAGCCAGCGTGCGGCGCAGCGTGGCCGGCCCGAGCGCCAGCCAGCCGCCGAGCACCACGCTCACGATCGCGCCGATCCGCATCACCCCCAGGGCGTCCTCGCTCTCCAGCAGCAGCGACGGGAAGCTCTGGAAGACGAGGAGCAGCGTCAGCAGGCTCGTGGTGTTCAGCAGCGTGATGATCAGTGCCGCCACCAGGGGCTCGGCGTGCTCCACCAGATCGGTGAGCCAGGTGTGGAAGGGGATGAGCGCCAGCCGCAGCGCGAAGCCCACCGCCAGCAGCGCCAGGATGAAGCGCGCCGGCGAGATCCGGTCCGGCAGCTCGCCGGGGCGGTAGATGTCGTTCAGCACGAATGCGATATACATCAGCACGCACGACACCACCATCAGCACCAGATACTTCAGCGCCGCCGCGATCGCCCGCGTGCCCACCAGCGTGCTCGCCTCCGCCGGCAGATCGACGATCGCCAGCACTGCGGCAAGCCCCGTCGCCACCAGCAGTAGCGCCAGAATGAAGGGGTTCTGCAGCATCAGCACCGCGCAGACCAACCCGAGCGTGAGCAGCGCGATCGGCACGAAGTTCGCGCCGTGGGGCAGATGCCACGCCGCCACGAAGGTGAAGCCGCCGATCGCCAGGAACAGCAGCATAAAGAGTCGGTTCAGGGCGCTCAGGGTGAGCGGCACGCCCAGGAAGATCGTCGGGTCATCGACGGGGATCTGGATGGCGATCAACATCAGAGCCAGCACAGTCGCCACGGCGGCGAAGAGCACCAGGCCTCTGCGCCGCCGCAGCACGAACGTGCTCAGCGCCATCGTGATCGGAAAGAAGATGAGCAGAAGATAGAGCATCTATCGTTTGTACAGCTCGTTGAGCTCCAGCGTCTTCAGGCGCCCGTAGAGCAGGCCGGAGAGGTAGGCAACCGCCAGAGCGAGCAGCACGTTAAAGAGACTCAGCAGCGCCAGCGGGATCACGTTCAGCCCGCTAGCCTCGGGCGTGCTCACCACCGCCGTGTAGAGCAGGTCGATCGCGTTGGCGCAGAGCAGCAGCCCCAAGCCGATCTTCAGCAGGTCGCTGGCCGTGGCGATCGTGAGCAGCCCTGTGAGCGTCAGCCAGTACCAGGCGAAGTCTACCGCCTCGGACGGCCCGATGGGATAGATCCGCGGCAAGGCCAGGCTCGCCAGGAGGGCCAGCACGCC
>DAOUGF010000722.1:0-4048 GCA_034429295.1 Chloroflexaceae bacterium | reverse complement strand
GGCGGCGGGTATGATCTCACCTGGAGCACGATCGACGCTGGCGGCGGCACCAGCACCGGGGGCGGCTACACACTCAGCGCCACGATCGGCCAGCCCGACGCGGGCGCCAGCCTCAGCGGCGGCGGCTACACCCTCGACGGAGGCTTCTGGGCCAGAGGGGCCTCCAGCGGCATCTCGACCACGGACCGCGAGCTCTACATACCGCTGGTTCGCCGCTGAGCGACCTCTCAGAAGTAGGATGAGCACATCGTCGTGGGTGAAGGGGATCCGGCGGCGAAGCAGGCTGCTCACGCTCTCCATCACTGACCACAGCGAGCCGTTGTTGTTTTCCGGCTCCTGGAGCCAGGCCAGCGCGGCCATCACGAAGGCTCGCTGCTCCTCGCGGCTGGAGCGCTGCAGCACCCCCAGAGGAGGGAAGCAGCGCCGGTCGGCGCCCGAGCGGAAGTACCAGTTTTGCCAGCTGCCAATAATCTCGGCATCTTCTCGCTGAAGGATATAGTGTGCGTCATCGGCTTAGCTCCCCACCAACGACACGAGCTTGAGGCAGGTGACGACGGTCTGCTCTCCCAGGATCACGACATCGTCGAACTGCTCGACCTGCCTTTCACGTACGTCGTCGTCCCGACACAGGCGGCTGATAGGCAAGGATGGGCCGTCATTCAGGTTCTGCATATGGCATCAGTGTGACACTTCCTGTCACACCCCGTGCAGAGCTACAGGTGTGGCACCATGGAGGGGCTATGACTGCTGCACCGCCCGACGTCACCACCATCATCGCGCGCCTGGAGGCGCTGGCGAGCCCCGCAAACGCAGCGGGCATGGCTCGCTTCGGTATTCGAGGCGCTCGTGTGCTCGGCGTACCAGTCAAGACCTTGCGGGCTATCGCCCGAGAGACGGGGCTCAGCCACGCGCTCGCCGAAGGGCTTTGGGCCTGCGGCATCCACGAGGCCCGCATCCTGGCCAGTATTGTCGCCGAGCCGAAGCGGGTGGACCCTGCCCAGATGGAGCGCTGGGTCGCTGACCTCGACTCGTGGGATCTCTGCGATCAGTGCTGCACCAACCTCTGGGTGCGCACGCCGTTCGCTCACAACACGGCGCTGGAGTGGAGCGAACGCGAAGCGGAGTTCGTCAAGCGGGCCGGCTTCGTGTTGATGGCGCAAGTTGCCGGGAAGGACAAAAACGCGCCGACGGAACTCTTCCACCGCTACCTCGCCCGTGCCGAGGCTGCCGCTGACGATGAGCGCAACTTCGTGAAGAAGGCGATTAGCTGGGCGCTCCGCGAGATCGGCCAGCGCAACGCGGAGCTGAACGCGGCGGCGATAACGGTGGCTCGCCGCCTGCGGGAGGCTGACTCGCGAGCCGCCCGCTGGGTGGGGGCCGACGCCCTGAGCGAGCTGACCAGCGAGAAGGTTGCCCGGCGTATCGCTCGACGGTAAGGCGAGCGAATGTGCCTCGGCTCAGGGCAGCGGCGTCATTCCTTTCAGCCAGCGCGGACCCCATTTGGCACCGGCGACTCGGGTGTGGCGAGCACGGGCGTGATACCGTCGGCGTAGCCGATGTCGAAGAGCATGCCCTCGGAGACGATGCCCCGCATCTTGCGCGGCGGCAGATTTACCACAACCAGCGTCTGCCGCCCCACGATCTCCTGCGGATCGGCCCGCTCCTGCTTGATGCCCGCGAGGATGGTGCGTGTGTGGTCGCCGAGATCGACCGTGAGGCGCATCAGCTTGTCCGAGCCGGGCACCTCATCAACGGCGGTGATCGTTCCGACCCGGATGTCCATCTGCTCCAGCAGCTCGAGTGAGATCGGCGCCTTGACCGGCGCGGGGGTAAAGGGTTGCATCGTACTCCCTTCGTAGAGGCTACAGCTCAGGGTGCAGCCCGATTCATTCCAGGCCAGGCATCTGCGAGCACCTCGCGCAGCATCCGCTGGGCACGTGCGACGCCAACGGGGTTGGTGTGCAGGTAGTAGGGAATGAAGATGACCGCTTGGGACAGCGCCTGGCCTCGGGCCCTCACCCAGGTCGCGTCGTCGAGCGCGAGGGTGTCGCGAAAGATGCGCCGGCTCGAGCCGGAGAAGAGCGCCCAAGCGCACATCAGATCGCAGGCCGGGTCGCCCACACCCATGCCGCTCCAGTCGATCACGGCGCTCAGGCGGCCGTCGGTCGCGAGGAGATTGCCGGGTAGCAGGTCGCCGTGGAACCAGACCGGCGGCCGATCCCACTCCGGCGCGCGCAGGGCCTCCTCCCACACCCGCAGCGCTGCGTCCGCGTCGATCATCGCGCCCATTGCCGTAATCGCCGCTCGGGTGCCCGCATCACGGAGATGGAGCGGCGCGCCGCGCAGCCCGTGCTCGACTGCGGCCGGCCCGCCGTCCGGGTCGATTCGTTGCAGAGCGATGATGAAGTGGGCCAGCGCGATCGCGATCTCATCCAGGTTGGCAATGGGAGCGTCGGCCACGCTCTCGCCCGCGAGCCAGCGATAGACGGCCCACTCGTAGGGGTAGCCGGCGCCAGGCGTGCCCACCGCCAGTTGGACAGGCAGCTCCAGGGGTAAGTGCGGCGCGAGTCGTGGCAGCCACGTGCGCTCCTTGGCGATCTGCCCGGTGGCCCAGTGGATGCGCGGGAGCCGCACCGCCTTGTCCTCGCCGAGACGGTAGATGGCGTTGTCGGTGCCGGCCGAGGGAACGGGGGTGATCGGAAGGTCGGCCCACTGCGGGAACTGCGCGGCCAGGAGCCGGCGCACCAGCCCGACGTCCGTCATCACCTCATCGGCATGCATCCTGGCGCCCGTCATTGGCGTTCGCTCCCTCCGTGGGTCACGAGCCCCAGAACCGTGGCGAGCACTTCCTCGAACGGGGCGCTGGCGTCGATCTCGTGGGTCGCACCTCGTCGGAGCAGGGGTTCGACTGTTTCCAGGTAGCCAAGCACCTCGGCGAGCTCCTCCGGGCGCTTCCCGTACGGGTTGTTCGTCCGCGTCGCCAGGCGCTCGATCAGCACCGAGGCGGGAGCTGAGAGCAGCACGATCGCGTCGAACTGCGGGTAGAACTTCACCTGATTGGTCGCGCAGCCGCTGATAAACAGCGCATCGCCCTCAGCCTGCGCGAGCAACTCCTGAACGCGGTCTTCGCGCCAGATCCAGTCGCCGTCGGGCGCGTGCTCGGACCAGCCGGGCTCGTCCATGTCGACGGCGGGATAGCCACGCGCCGCCAAGGCGGCGATCAGGGTTGACTTCCCGGTGCCGGACATGCCCGTCAGCAGGATTCGCTTCATTAGGAGCTTTCCTTCTCTGCGTAGGCCGGAGGCACATACCCGCCCGCTCTGGCCAGCGCGATCACGCCATCGAACACCCGGACGCCCTCGCCGGCGAGGACCGGCAGCGCGGTGTTGATCTGCTGATCGCCGCCTGGACCACGTGACCGGGGCGGGCTAGAGGGACCATAGTGGCATGACGGCTTCCACGAGCTGATCGTTGGGCTGCAGCAGGTTCACTGCCCTGGGGCGGGCGCGATGCCGACCAGCAACACCAGCCGGCGATCGCCGGTGTTGGTGACCCCGTGGGGCGCATCGGCTGGCGCCCAGACTACCCAGCCCTCCCCGGCCTCGCGCACCTCGTCGCCCACGGTAAAGGTGCCCGTGCCCTCAACGACGAAGTAGAACTTGTCCTGGTCGGCGTGGGTGTGGAGATGCTGCTCCTGGCCTGGCTCCAGGCAGTTCAGGCCCAGCAGTAGCCGCTCGCTCCGAAACAGGGTTGCCTTGAAGAACTTCGTCGGGTTGGCCCCGACGTGGTCGCGGTAGTCTGCTGATATGCTCATCCCGAGCCTTTCGTCACGCGACGCGAATGAAGCGCTATCATCCTACGCGGGATAGCGTGTTTGTTCAAGGGCTGGCGCCCCGCGCCCCACCGGGAGAGGCGGGCGCTGGCGCCCCACACCCCAGCTTGGTGCCTGCGACACTGCCTCTTGCGGGCGCTGGCGCCCCGCTCCCCGCTTGATTTGTCAGGGGGCGGACGCGCGCCCCCCGACACCCCCCGCGCCAGGGGCCTCGCC
>DAOUGF010000721.1:0-1698 GCA_034429295.1 Chloroflexaceae bacterium | reverse complement strand
GCTCGTCCCAGGTCATTTCGGCTCCGATGCATAGACACCGTCGGTGACACTCTCTGGCTCCGGGTATGGGCTCGCCTCTGCGTAGGCTTGGGCCTCGTCGAGTTCGGCCTCGATCTGGGCGAGCAGCGCCTGGAGGCGCTCGTCGTCGAGCAGGCCGCGCTCGCGCATGTGGACCTCAAGGCGCTCGATCGGGTCGCGGCGCGCCCATTCCTCCAGCAGTTCCTTCGGCACGTAGGCCTGGTTGTCGTGGATGGCGTGGCCGCGCATGCGCATCGTCTTGCACTCGATCAGGGTTGGGCCGCCGCCCGCTCTGGCCCGCTCCACCGCCTCGCACGCCGCCTTGTACACTGCGCAGAAGTCGTTGCCGTCCACCACCACGCCCGGTATCCCGTAGCCGGCGGCCCGGTCGGCGATATGCTCGATCCGCATCTGGCGGGAGAGCGGCGTGGAGTAGGCGTACTGGTTGTTCTCGCAGATGATCACCACGGGCAGCTGGAAGACCGCGGCCCAGTTCATGGCCTCGTGGGCGAGCCCCTGGCTGGCACTGCCGTCGCCGAAGAAGCACATGGCCACCCGCGGCTCGCGCTTGAGCTTCATGGCGTGGGCCACACCGACGATCACGCCGGTTGAGGCGGGCAGGTGGCTGATGAAGCCGATGATGCCCAGGCTCAGGTCGCCCATGCCGTGGAGGTTGGCGTCGCGCCCGCGGCTCACCCCGCCGGCCCGGCCGAGGAACTGGGCCAGGATGCGCCGCGGGTGCAGGCCGCGGGCCAGGTAGGCGCCGAGGTCGCGGTGCATGGGGGCGATCACGTCGTCGGGGCCGAGGGCGAGCGCGGCCGCCACGCTGATCGCCTCGTGGCCGATCTGCGAGAAGTAGCCGCCGACGATCTTGCTCTGCTTGTGCAGGAAGGTGCCGCGGTCGTCGAGGGCGCGGGTGAGGCGCATCAGGTAGTGGGCGCGGGCGAGCAGGTCGGCGGGAAGCTCCATCGCTACATCCTCCGGCGTCGCTACGAGTCGCCGCCCATTCTACGGGAACTGTCCGCCCCGCGCAATCGTCTTCCCATCAGCCTTGCCTCCACCGTGTACGGTGGGGTAGAATGCAACAACTACCCCGGCTCACGCTGCGGCTGATATGACTGGCGCCACCGCAGCTGAAAGCTTGCCTATGCCCCGCCTCTCCTTCATCTACCCCGAGATGCTCTGGCTCCTTGTAGCCGTGGCATTGATCTGGGCGCTTGCTCTGCTTCCTCCGCGGCGGCTCTCCCCTCTGCGCTTCTGGAGTAGCTTGGCCCTGCGCACCGTCCTCGCGCTGGCTCTGGTGCTGGCCGTTGCCGGCGCCCAGCTCGTGCTGCCCGTCGATAGGCTCACCACGGTCTTCCTGCTCGACGGCAGCGACTCGCTCCCGCCCTCCACCCGCGCCCAGGCCGAGACGTTCATCCAGGAGGCGCTGCAGCAGATGCCCACGGATGATCAGGCCGCGATCGTGGTCTTCGGCGGCAACGCCCTGGTGGAGCGGGCGCCGAGCCAGGAGCAGCGCCTCGGCCGGATCAGCTCGGCCCCCGTCGCCACCCGCACCAACATCGCCGAGGCCATCCAGCTGGGCCTCGCGCTCTTCCCCGCCGACGCCGAGAAGCGGCTGGTGCTGCTCACCGACGGCGGCGAGAACGAGGGCCATGCGCTCGAGGCCGCCCGCCTGGC